>JBGPAO010000181.1:0-6984 GCA_041480755.1 Bacteroidia bacterium | reverse complement strand
CGATTAAAACAGTACAGTACCCTGTACCCTGTAGCTTGTACCTTGTACCAATTATCTAGATATCTGATAATAGATAGAGAAAGTCAAAACGTTGTTATATTGTCCTCTATTCAGTAAATACGTTTGTCCGCTGGCATGCGCCCTGATAGGGATAACAGAATAATTATACCTGACATTGGCAGCAAACCGCTCAAGAAAAACATAACTTATACCTCCGATAGCACTCAGATTTAACATGTGAAATGGAGGTGCATCTTCAGGGGTTACCCCGTTGTCATCATACTCCCTGTTAAGAACAAGAAATTCCGGTGATAATCCGAGTTGGAAAAGGACGCGTTCACGATAATGATAATTAATTATGACCGGGACATCTACGTAATGAAGGACCAATTTATATAAATAATAGGGTTTATTAACGTTGTCGACCGCATATGCCCCTTTCATAATATATCTTAATTCAAGCTGTCCGCTCACATCGTCAGTAAACATCCATCTCACCCAGCCGCCACCCAGCAATCCAAGCTTATTGAATCCAAAATAAGTATCACCATCGACCTGGCTTGCACTCAATCCTGCAACTACTCCACCTTTAAAATACTGGGAGAAAGCGAATAAAGGAACAAATAATAGGAAAACAAGAAAGCTGGCTTTTTTATTTGACATAAACACTTTATTTAGTAATTTGCTTCAATATATTAGTAATACTTCTCTATCAGTTTTTGTTTGAGAATTGGAACACCTTTACTGGCCACCTCCCTGATGGATTCAATATTATTGTAATGGAGCAGAGGGAGGTCATTTGGATCAATAATATAGATGGGCACATTGTCATGGACATAAGCAATCAGGCCGGCAGCAGGATAAACAGCAAGTGATGTTCCGATCACTGCAAAAATATCAGCATCATTCGTAATCCGGATAGCAGTTTCCATAAGAGGAACCGGCTCTCCAAACCAGACTACATGAGGACGCAACTGATGTCCAAGCTCACATTTATCGCCGGGATTGAGTTCCCATGAATCAAGCTCATATACTAATGAAGGATCCCCGGTGCTTCTTGATTTCATAAGTTCACCATGAAGATGTAAAACCTTTTTACTGCCTGCACGTTCATGAAGATTGTCAATATTTTGCGTAATAATTTCGACATCAAAGAATTCTTCAAGTTCTGCAAGGGTTGTATGCCCGCGATTTGGTGAAGAGCTTAATAACTGTTTCCTGCGTTCGTTATAAAATCTGCACACCAGTTCCATATTATTTGCCCATCCTTGTGGGCTTGCTACCTCCTGAACATCATACTGTTCCCATAATCCTCCCATTTCACGGAAGGTCCTTAATCCGCTCTCGGCACTTATACCGGAACCTGTTAAAACGACAAATTTTTTTAAGTGCTTTTTCATAGTTATGCAGACAAAAATAAACAAATTAGATCAGTTGTGTAATTGCATGGTTGCATGCTTGCTTTTTATCTTTTAAAAAGGTATTTTTTATTACATTATAACTAATTTAGCAAAGAGAACTACAAAAGATATATAATTCATTATCAGACAATTTCAAATTAAAATGATAGACCGGCAGACAATAGAAAGAATTTTTGATGCGATAGATATAATAGAGGTGATTTCAGATTTTGTTTCACTGAAAAAAACCGGCCAGAATTATAAAGGATTCAGTCCGTGGACCAATGAAAAGACACCGTCTTTTTTTGTTTCACCATCCAAAGGCATTTTCAAGGATTTCAGTTCAGGAAAGGGAGGAAATGCTGTGGGATTCCTGATGGAACATGAAAAACTGACATACCCGGAAGCTTTACGCTGGCTGGCAAAAAAGTATAATATTGAGATAGTTGAGCAGGAACCAACTGCTGAAGAAATACAGATACAGAATGAAAGGGAAAGCCTGCTGGTTATCAATACATTTGCTCAGAAATATTTCACATCAAACCTGTATGATCAGCAGGAAGGGCAATCTGTAGCTCTTACCTATTTTAAAGAAAGGGGTATCAGGGAAAGTACAATTAAGAAATTCCAGCTTGGATATTCTCTGGAACAGAAAGACGCTTTCACCAGGGAAGCCAAAAAGAAGGGATTTAAACCTGATCTTCTTGAAAAGACCGGACTGACTATTCAAAAGGAGAATAATGCTTTCGACCGTTTTAACGGCCGGATAATGTTTCCAATCCATGGATTATCAGGTAATATAATAGGATTCGGGGGCCGGACCCTAAGATCAGATGAAAAAACTGCAAAATATCTGAATTCACCAGAATCGGAAATCTATCAAAAAAGCAAGGTACTCTATGGGCTTTATTTTGCCAGGCAATCGGTTGCAAAACTTGATAAATGCTTCCTGGTTGAAGGATATATAGATGTGCTTTCAATGCATCAGGCAGGAATTGAAAATGTGGTGGCGTCCTCAGGTACCTCCCTGACGGTTGAACAATTAAGACTGATTAAAAGATTTACATCTAATATTACAATAATTTACGATGGTGATGAAGCCGGTATCAAAGCATCATTAAGAGGTATAGACCTTGTACTTGAAGAAGGTCTGAACCTGAGGGTGGTATTGCTTCCTGATAGAGAAGATCCGGATTCTTATTCCCGTAAATTAAGTTCAAAAGAATTTATAGATTTTATTAAAAAGGAGGAGAAGGATTTTATCTCTTTTAAAACACAATTACTGTTAGAAGAAGCAGAACATGATCCGGTAAAAAAGGCCAACCTTATTAACGATGTTATCCGGTCTATTTCAGTTATACCGGATACTGTAACCAGATCAGTTTATATAAAAGAATGCAGTAAAATTCTAAGTACTGAAGAAAGAATTCTCTATTCACAGGTTTATCAGCTTAGAAGAAAAAGAGCTGAAGATAAATATGTCCAGCATGCCCGTGAAGAGAAGATCAGGTTTCAATCCGCTCCGATTCCTGCTTTTGTCAGTGAAGTGTATAACGGACCTCAGGAGAAAATTCTTATCAGGTTCCTTCTGATGTATGGAAACGAAAAACTTTTTGAAAGTGACGAAGAACAGACAGGAAGCGAATATATATCAGTCGCTGAATATATAACCAATGAAATCCTGAATGATGAACTTGAATTTAATAATCTTTTATACAGACAAATATTTGAAGAAGTACACGAATGCATAAAAAGGGGAGAAGTTATTGATATTAAATACTTTGTGAATCATAGTAACAGTCAGATCAGCAAAATTGCAGTTGATCTCTTAAGTTTTCCTTACGAGCTGAGTAAATTACATAAAAGGAAAGGTGCAAATGTTGAAACAGAAGAGATGCTTTTAAAAAAGAATATTCCAAAAGCAATCATTGAGTATAAAAGAAAGATACTTGAAACAGTTCAGAAAGAAAAGGAAGAAGAAATACGCAAGGCTCAGCAGGATTCTGCACCGGAGGAACAGATAAGTAAAATAATGAAACAGTATATAACGATTTCTTCCATTATTACTGTAATGTCAAAAGAAAAAGGCTGGGTTGTACTTAAATAAGGGTGTCAGTTCTTGACAAATTACAGATTATATCTTAATTTTATAAATAAAGTATTTCCATAAATTCCTTTTCTGCCATGAGAATAGATCTGTCTAAGTACTTGACAGAGAGGTATCTGGATTCTGTTTCAAAACAAGAATTTGAAGGGCCTGTTGTTACTATTTCCCGGGAATTCGGTTGTCCGGGTCAAAGAATTGCAGCAGAACTGGCTACCCGCCTGACTAATTTAAAAAGCTCGAAAGCCAAACCAATTCCCTGGCAATGGGTAAGCAAGGAAATCCTTGCTGAATCTGCCAGGGAATTAGGGGTTGATCCTTCTGAAATCGGATATGTTTTCAGGTATGAAAGCCGCAATGTCATGGATGAGATACTTTCTTCTTATTCGAAGAAATATTATAAAAGCGAAAGAAAGATCAAAAGTACAATATACAGGGTTATCCGTAATATAGCCAGAGACGGGAATGTAATAATAGTTGGCAGGGGAGGGGTAGCCATTACAAGGTATATGGAAAAATCATTTCATATCAACCTGGAAGCGCCATTGGATTGGAGAGCTTTAAGAGTCAGTGAGAAATTTAATATGTCCATCGAAGAAGCTAAAAAGTATGCAGTGGATATTGATAAAAAAAGGGCTGCCTTCAGGGATTATTTTCATGGTAAGGGTAGTGACTATTCGAGATATGATGTAACATTTAATTGCATGACTTTAAGCATAGATAACATTACTGAGGCAATTATCAAATTGTTGCAGCTTCGAGAACTTGTCTGATTTCCTTTTTCAAATAATACAAAAAACACCCTAAAAGTGAGATCTCACCGGATTTTCCTGCTTTCTGGCATTTTACTTCTTACCATATTGACAATCTCATGTAAATCAGGAAGGAATGTCAATGAAGAAGCTGAAATTGATACAGAAATGCTTGAAATACTTGATTCAATTTCCGCTGAACCAAAAGAAATTTTCTATCAGATGTCTTTACCTGTTGAAATGGCAAGATTATTTGAACAGGTTGGAGCAAATTATTTTCCTGAAATTTTGAATTCTGCTGATCAACTCAGCCGTTATGATACTCCCTTAAAAGTCGCTATGAACCTGGGAGTTTTTGGTGTTGATCTGAGCTATGTTAAAATATATGACCGCCAGCAGGACGCGGTGAATTATTTTACCGCAATACACAGGCTTTCTGCTGACCTGGGATTACCTGCTGAAGTATATTCGGAGGTCCTGAATAACCTGGATAAATTTGTCAGTGATAAGGATTCACTGGCAAGAGTGGCTACGAAAATATATAAGTCAGCGGATAATTATCTGCGTGGGAAAGGGGAAAAATCTTCTGCAGCAATGATTATGATGGGAGGGTGGGTTGAAGGTATGTATATTGCAACTCAAATATATGAGAAAGATCAGGGTAATATAAAACTTCTGGAAAAGATCGCAGAACAAAAATATTCACTCAACAGCCTAATCTCATTGATGAATAATTATTATGGAGATGAAGAAATGACAGAATATCTGCTCATGCTTAAGAATCTGCGCAGATCATTTAACAGGTTCCAGATATATTATAAGATGGATGATGTCAGTGTGGATACTATCAATAAGGTAATTTCTACAAGTAAGTATTATATAGATGTAAAGCCCGAAAATATTCTTGAGATCAGTTCCAAACTTGCGAGTCTCCGCAACAAGATTGTCAGGTAAGATGGAGTATTCTTCATAATTAAATGTCGTTTGGATAAATATGATAAAGCCAGGTGAAGGATATATAAAATTTGTCACTAATTGGATTAAAACGGGATCGGTAATTTCAGAAAATGAAATTGAAAAGATAAATTCATGGAGAGAGGTGTTATACAACCTGGGCATGGTCGGAGCAGGCGGGGATGGCATCGGATTTGGAAATTTAAGCGTGCGCAAATCAGGCACCGAATATTTTTATATAACCGGCAGTGCTACAGGATGTCTGAAGAGCCTGGCCAAGAATCATTATTGCCTGGTAACCGGATTTAACCTGGATAGAAATACATTAACCTGTACAGGTCCTATAAAGGCTTCTTCAGAGTCTATGAGTCATGCAGTAATATATTCAGAATTTCCGGGTGCAGGTGCTGTCATTCATATACATCACAGCTTCTTCTGGAACAGTATCGTGAACCGGGTACCAACCACAAACGAAGATGTTGAATACGGTACTCCTGAAATGGCAAAAGAGATCATAAGATTACTGAGAGAACCCGGAACACTTGAAGGAAGGATAATTGCAATGGGAGGTCATAAAGATGGGATAGTTATTTTCGGAAAGGATATGGATGATGCAGGAAGATATACATTATCGTATTACAATACGATTATCTGAGAGCATAAGATATATTGATATATTGTAATCAGCGTTTCATGTTATAAGTTACAAGTTACAGGTTGCAGGGGTACAGGGTCACAAGGTTGCATGGTTGGAAGGTTGCAGGGAGGCAGGGGTACAAATATTTGATAATTACCTCTTAAAATTGTAATATTGCACACCGGAATTTGGGTGAAGCGTGAAGTGTGAAGTGTGAAGCGAAAATAGTGAGTCGTGAGTCGTAGAGCATAAAGCGTAAAGCGTGAACCTGGAACCCGGAACCATTCAGAAGGGCCCATAGCTCAGCAGGTCAGAGCATCTGACTCATAATCAGGGGGTCGCTGGTTCGAGCCCAGCTGGGCCCACAGTTGATTACCAACCACTTAGAGAATTTCTCTGGTAGTTGGTTTTTTGTTGGGATAAACAAATGAATAAACATCTTATAAGTTAGCTTTATATATTATAGGTTTAAGTAAATATAAGGGAAGTGAAAATTTCTTAAAAAAATCACCCAAAATTTGTTTATTTAAAATCTACTTTTTATCTTTGACTGACCGTTCAATCATAAAACGGTTTTTTATTTGGATCATTTATTGAATAGACGTTCAGTCAAACGAATTTTATGTCACCAAGAACATCAAAGCAGTTTCAGGAAATGAGGGAAGAGAAAATGACCCTTATTATGGACGTTGCTCTTGAACATTTTGCAAATGAAGGTTATTTCCAGACAACCATCAGCCACATTGCCAGGCATGCGGGGATCTCCAAGGGATTGGTGTATAATTATTTTGAAAGCAAGGAGGCACTTCTGAGGGCAATAGTACATAAATCGGTCAATGAAGTATACCATAACCTTGACATAGACAGGGACGGGCATCTATCCGGGGAAGAATTTGAGTTATTCATAAGGAAGATTGACAAAATGCTAAAGGAAAAAAAATACTTCTGGCGATTATTATTTCAGCTTCTTGCTCAAAATGATGTAAGAGATCAATTTCTTAAAGCGTTTCCGGAGACAGATTCTCTTATTCACCCGGGACATGAACCCGGAGATACAAATTATCCTTCACAGATAATGAAAATGATAAGAGAATATTTTTACAGGAAAAAGGAGATAAAGGGAAAGCAATTTGATCT
>JBGPAO010000180.1:0-7097 GCA_041480755.1 Bacteroidia bacterium | reverse complement strand
TTAAACTTAGTTTTTTAATTTTCTCGGAACTTGTGCATTGGAATACTATTAGAGTTTTCAAAAATATAGACATGATACTAAACACTGACTTTTGTCAGGTATGGTTCGGTTTGTAAATAACCCCGGTGCTTGTTTTTCCATCAATCCGTATCGTCAGTGGGTTCTCAAACCTGACATGCCGAATGTACTCATTTTCAAACTCAACAGATTGTGATGACAGGAAATCAACATCATAATAACCGTCGCCGATAAAAGGATTGACCGTAAAGTAGCCAACTCCAAATGAGGTTACATTCTGGAAAAAGTGTGTGCCCTGACTGGGATCTATCCTGAATTTTTCCAGCCCTGCTTCTATGATCACCCTTGCGGCTGAAATCTGGAACCATTTAACTGGTATTCCAAGCCATGGATCACTTGAACCCCATCGACCCGGCCCAGCAAGTATATAACTCTTATTCCCCGATATGAATTTTTCATTAATTTGTTCAATCATTTGTGCTATTTTATCGCTTGCTGCGGACGTAAAGGTATCTGGCCGCACATATATAAAATCGCGTAATTCCCTGAAATTTCCATTACCCATAGCTGACCTGGAATAAACAATGGAATCGGCCGGCTTTACATCTCCCAGGTCAATCCTGATTCCCTGGTCATTTAAAACGATCGGCCTGATCTGAAGAAAATTAATTATTTTAGGCTGTCCTGCGGGAGTGTCCAGGTTCACAGCAAATTCAACCTCAATCGGATTATTCATTTCTTTCTGCCCGATTTCAAGTATGGTTCCCAGTATTTCAGCCAGTGGGAATACATTATGATTTAATACATTTGAAAAAGTGATTACCCGTTTCCCGCTGTTCAGCAGTCCGTCCCTTATCATGAAGTTTTCCTGGTCGAAAGTTGAAGCGGCAAACGGAAATGATCGGTCTTCTTCAGCTTCCTTAACCGGCAACTTAAACAAATTGATCCCGTCGTCAACAGATGGCCGGAAACTCTTCGGATCCATATCAAGGGAGAAAAACATCTTCTGGGTATCCCGTAGCACCAGTTCCGGTGAAGATAGCTGCAGTATTTTTTTGGGATACCTGGGAGAAAATCTCAATCCCACTCCTCCATCCATGAGATATTTTCCAAGACCGTATGCGATATTAGCTGTCCCGTCAGAAGTCTTTTCAGGCTCAATAGGATAAAAATTTATGGAACGCCCTACCCCGGAAATGGTTGGATAGAATCTGTTCCCATATTGAGTTCCGCAAACCTCCTGCAGGATGATACCCATCTTCTCCTCATCAATTACATTTGATGTAGCCGCCATATATGCCTTGCTGTTCCTGAAATAAACCGAAGCATATACGCTTTTGATCGCATCAGTGATCATGGATACCATTCTCTGGTTATCATCCTTAACCACCGGTATCATATAAGTGGAGTATATGCCAGCAAAAGGCTGGTAATGAGAATCCTCTAATTTACTAGATGACCTTATGGCAATAGGATTCCGGATCACCTCTATAATAGCATAAAGATCCTGGTGTATCCATCCCGGAAGCTTGCCGTTTATAAATTGCTGAAATATCTCCTCATCACTTGCGTCAGAAAGTGCAATCTTATAAAGATTGTTCATTTCCATGAATTCATCGAAAATATCCGTGCCCAGAACTATGGTATGCGGAATACTAATTTCGACGTCCGGCCACCTGTTGAAAAGCTTGTGCGTTTCAATAATATTATTGATAAATGCAAGTCCGCGGGCTTTGCCTCCTATAGATCCTTCCCCGATCCTTGAGAATTTGAGATACTCATCAAATTTATCCTTTTCAAACCTGGCAATTACACTCCTTCCTTTGCTGAGGCGGAAATTTGATATGGCCTCATATATGTATGAACGCGCTTCATCCAGATTATTGAAATCCTCAACCCTGAGGTATTTGAACAATTGGGCAATCGGGAAAAAAGCCCTTGCATTCAGCCACTTTGTGAAATCATTCTTCCCGGTATGATACTCGAATACCCGGTCTGATAATTTATAGACCTCATGCTGTAATTCCTGTAAATTAGATGCGCGCGCAACTTCTTTTTTGGTATCCGGATCCCTGAAAATAAAATCACCAAAACCAAAATTCTGCAGGATATAATTGTTCAGCTCAAACAGAAGGTTCTTTGAATATTTATGAAGAAATCCGCAATTTAAATCTTTGGCGTACTTTGCATTTTCTGCATCTGATGACTGCATCAGGTACGGCATATATTCATCTTCTTTCCTCACAAGCTTGCAAAAATCAATGCCTAACTTTTCCTTTGATTTATCGGCAGCAGTCCTTTTAAATGAAACATCCGAAATCACTCCCAACATGTTATACTTATACATGTTAAATATGCTCACCGCCTCATCATAGGTTTTTGCATGCAATATTTTGGGTCGTCCTCTCATTCTCAACATACGCTGGTGTTCATTTAGTGCCTCTTTGCTGAACTCCCTTGATTGTTTGAGAATAATCTTGTAAAGTGTCGGAAGATATGTGGAAAAGTACCTGATACTGTCTTCTACCAGCAGGATATTCTGGACACCCACGACTTCTATGTCATGGGGTGCATTCATCCTGTCTTCAATCAGCTTGATAATAGCCAGAAGAAGATCGGCATTTCCGAGCCAGCAAAACACATAATCTATAGCTGACATGTCTTCATTTTGCAGGCGGAAACTCACCTCCCTGGAGAAGTTGGTAAGTATTACAATAGGTATATCATAACATTTTTCCTTTATATTTTTCGCCAGTTCAAACGGATCAGTTCCCTCGATATTAAGCATTTCGATCACAAGATCAATGTGCTGGCTTTCAATGATATTAAATGCATCTTTTGCATTATTCACCTGTATGAAAAAAGGCGGGTATCTCAGGTTCAGTGATACGTACTCATTGAAAATCTGCTCATCTATCCTTCCATCTTCCTCAAGCATGAATGCATCGTAACTGCTGCAAATCAGCAAGACCTGTCTTATCCTTTTCTGCATAAGCAGGTTAAAGGCGGTCTGATCAAAATCAATTGACTGAATCCTTATATTTGTTTTTTTTAAGTCCCTCATAAATTATTCAACATGATAACTGACATCCTTTTCTTGCCATCCATAACAATCGTAAGCGGATCATTAAATCGTACATGATTAAAGAAGCTGGTTTCATTTATCACTCTTTGTTTTCTTAAGATCTCCCATTGAATGCAGTCGTTCCCGAAAGTATTTTGAACGGTGAAATATCCGACATTCATTGAAGTTACGTTATGGAAGAAATGCGACCCAAGGGATGCATCCAGTGGAAAATCTTCCAGGTTCATTTCAACAATCACCTTTGCATTGGAAATCTGAGGCCAGGCAACAGGTATGCCGATGAACCGATCACGGGTGCCCCATCTGCCGGGACCTATCAGAACATATTTCTTTCCCTCCTGCCTCATCTTATAATTCAACCTGTCAATTTCAGCAACCATTTCACGTGTCCGGGTCTTATCAAATTTGTCAGGATCCACATAAATGACATCCTGAATATCATCTATCTTCCCATTCCCCATACTCTTTTCAGCAATAAGGATTATTTTGTCTTTGTTTAATTTTTGCTGATCAATCTGATAATCTTCAGCACTTCCGAGAAGCGGCTTAATCTGTAGAAGATAAAATGAAGCCCTGCCATTTTCATCCTTGTTCAGATCTACCGCAAATTCAATTTCAATTGGTGAACCCATGGCTTCCTTGCCCACATCCAGTACAAGTTCAATTGCCTTTGCAAGCGGAATATGTTCATATTTGAGGATATTCGCAAAGTTGACTATTCTTGGGCCGTATGTATCCAGTCCCGGAAAGATCCTGTCATTATCCATATCGTAAACCGAAACTGAATGATTAATGGTTCCGTGTTTTTCAGCTTCAGATATTTCCAGGTTTGAAAGAGTTGCATTCTCACCGGTCTTTAAAGCAAGCAACTCATCATTTTTCATATTAAGTGCATAGAAATTCACCTGTGTACTCCTCAGAAGTTCCTTTGGAGTGTTAATGTCACTGTCAGGATATTTGGGGGAGAAACGATAAGCTTTCTCACCTTCCATAACGTATTGCCCGAGTCCGACAGCTGCAACTGCAAATCCGTCTTCAGGCTTCATATGGGAAAACGGGTAATAATTATAGGATTGTGCGGTGCCGCTAATGTGAGGATAGAAATACTGGTCAAATTGATTACCTGCCAATTCCTGCAGGACGATTGCCATTTTTTCATCTTCTATCCTGAAATTAACGGCTTCGAAATATGATTTTGCTTGATCAGAAAAGACTGAAGCATATACCAGTTTTATTGCATCCGTCAATTGTTTGAGCCGTACATTGAAATCGGGATGATTGTTAGGAATTATATAAGTTGTGAAAATTCCTGAGAACGGATGTGCAGAGCTGTCTTCAAGTGAACTTGAAGAACGCACCGCAAGAGGACTTTTTAATGTCTTCAGAATCATCCGGAGTTTCTTTTCAAGGTTATATGATAGTTCGGCGTTTAAAAAACTATCCTTGATACTATCATAGTCTGGGGCAGAAGAAACAGATTCATTCAGGTTATTTTTCTTCATGAACATCTCGAACTCATCGGTCCCGATTATCATAGTGACAGGTGTCCGGATATTAAGTGATGGCAGGACTTCTCCGAAATTAAGATTGTAGATCATGCTATTGATAAAGGCAAGTCCCCGTCCTTTCCCGCCGAGTGCACCTGAACCGAGACTGACAACGTTGTATTTGTCAGGGATCGAAGCATCTTCAAAGTTGATCACTTTACCAACATCAGTCTCATTACGGTATTTCCTGATCACAAACTTGAGATAATTCCTGAATTCAGTTGGGGTCTTAAAATCTGAAACTTTCACGGGGTAAATCATTTTGGCAATTTTTATTTCCCCCCGTGCCATAAGCCATAATGAAAAGTGGTTTCTTTTCCCATGATAGATCAGTGATTCAACAGGAAGAGTATCAATATGTTCCTCAAATTCCTTCAATGATCTAGCCTCTGCAATTGTCTTGCCGGTTGAATCCTTATATATGATGTTGCCAAAACCCAGGTGGTGTTTTATAAAGCTTTCGATATCCTGATGAAGTGTCTCGGAGTGCTTATTCATAAAAAAGGCTTTCAGCTCAAAAGCTTTCTCCATATTAGCAGGTTCAGTTGATTGTATGATCACCGGTAATCCCTTTAAAAGGGAGTGAACCTGCAGGACCAGCTGGAAACCAGCTGCATCATTCATAATCCCGTCTTTTTCAAATCTTACATCTGTCATCAGGCAAAGAAGATCTTCACCATAGGTATTGACGATATTAATTGCCTGTTCATAATTCGTTGCCAGCAGTATTTTTGGCCTGGCTCTCCGGCGCAGAATTTTAAAAATATCATCTGTGCTGACTTCATCGATAAGCCGCTGTGTTTGTTCCATCACCATTGAGTAAAGGAAGGGCAGGTATCTGGAATAATATTTCGGGGAATCCTCTACTAGCAGTATTATCTTTATCAGTCCAATTTTTGTATCATGCGCTACATTTACCTTATCTTCCAGGTGTTTGACCATGGCAAAGAAGATCTTCGAATCCCCGGTCCAGACAAATAGCTGGTCGACCAGTTCATGATACCTTGGACTTTCTTTGATTATGTTGATATCCTTTTCACTGTTGAGAAGTACATAGATGGGGATATACGGAAAATCTTTTTTGACTTTTCCGGCGATCCCGAGAGGGGTCCGGATGTCATTGCCGATCATCAGGATCACGAGATCGAAATGTTGTGAACTCATCAGTTCAATTGCCTCTTCAAATGATGTGGCACCGGTGACTTTAGGGATTGAACTCAGATGCAGCTGCTGGTATTCTCCAAGGATATGATCCCCGAATCTGCCCTCTTTCTCAATGCTGAATGCATCATATAACGTGGCCACCAGCAGGATATCCTTTACCCTGAATGGCATCAGATCGTGGAAAATATCCCGGTTCGCATTCTGCTTGTTCAGGAATCTCTGAAGCAAATGCCGGCCGGTGATCCGGGGTTCCTTGAACTCAAGGATTGCACCGGACATACTGCTTTCTTCCTTTGATTCGGTTAGTACTTCACGAGCTTCAATGCTGTCAATATAATTCTGGATTATCATGGACAGGTTGTTGATCAGATCCCTCTCTTCTTTCATAAAGGGACCTTCTTCCATGTCTCTGAATTTCTGGATATAGAAAACTTCAATTTCTCCCCGCCTTCCATTAACAGTGTTAAAGCTCTGACCCTGTTTCCATTCAGTCTCCCAGAAATTGGCTGTCTTGTATTCCTTCCCGTTAAACCTGATCCTTGCCGATGTCATTTCCGGGTATTGCCATGCATCAGGCAATATTTTCACAATCTTGCTCAGGGTTTCTTCAAGGCTCTTTCCTTCCCTCACAATCTGGGTAGTCTTGTTAATGCAGGCAAGTTCTTTCAGCCGTTCCTTTTTCTCAAAAATCAGCTGCTCAAATTCTTCCAGTTTATTTTTATCCTCCATCTCCCAAAAACATTTACACAAAATTAAGAATTTTTGGTGGGGGAGCAGGAAGAATGGATATTAATTATAATCTGACTTTACAAAATAACATCTATAAATGAACCTCCTATGTTACCAGGGAGGATCAAAAAGATGAAAATAAATTGAAGGCTACTTTACTTCAAAGACATTGCCACTCCTTAAGAGATCGTCTACAGTTTTGATATTGGATTGTTTTTTGATAGCAGATATCTGGTCGTAAAGCAGGGATTCATAAGTCGGGCTCTCAACGGCTCTGATCACACCCATTGCGACCGGGAAATCCGGAAGCATCATACTGGCAAGCATATAATGGATTGCAGGATCAACAAGTTTTGCATCATGTACCAGGATATCATCCAGAGTATATCCGTTCTCTCCTATCTTAACTACTTTTAACTGTGTTTTTTCCAGTATCAGCCCTTTGTTTCGGTCTTTCCCGAATATCATGGGTTTTCCATGTTCGAGCAATAACTGATTATCATCCCTCACCTCTTTACCCGTGATTTCCGTATGGACTTCGTTTGCAAAAATGA
>JBGPAO010000179.1:0-7127 GCA_041480755.1 Bacteroidia bacterium | reverse complement strand
TCCCATCCATAATCTTCCATCTGAATCCTCTGAAATTGTATTGATTTTTTTCTCCTGCGGGCTGGCAGTTATGCCAAGCGGTATCCTGATAAATCCGGATGTGACCGGATCAAACAGGTTTAATCCCTCGCTGGTTCCGATCCACAGATTGTTCCTGCTGTCTTCGAAAATCGCTCTTACTCTGTTATTACTTAGTGAGTTATTGTTTGTGGGATCATGGACATAGTTAATAAATTCCTTTTTTGAAGGACTGAAGATCTGCAATCCATCTTGTGTGCCCAGCCAGATATGTCCGTTGCTGTCCCGGATTATCTGATATCGTGGCAATCCTGATATCTGGCTATCGCCATTACCATTGTGCCTCCAGCTCTCTAAACTGTCAGAATCCGCATACAGCACTTCAAGATACTGATCTGTTTTGAACCATACATTATCCGAAGGATCAACATAGACACAATATACAATTGTCCCGCCTGAATTTTTCCCATCAGGACCATCAGGATGATATACGGTGAATGTACCCGTTTTTCTGTCGAACCTGTTTAATCCCCTGCTGGTTCCTATCCAGAGGTTGCCGTCTGAATCTTCGTCAATCGACCAGATATAATTATCGCTGATTGAATTTGTATCGGAAGGTTGATTCCTGAAATGCTGGAAACTATAACCATCATATTTATTTAACCCGTCCTGTGTTCCAACCCATAAAAATCCAATGGAATCCTGATGTACTGCGGTAATATGGGTGTGTGTCAATCCATTCAGGGCAGTAAATAATTCCCCATTCAAAGGATCGGTCTGGGCATACAGAGAATTACACAGGGATCCCGTCAGGGATATTATGCATAAAGCAAATATGTATAGGCTCCTTGACATTCAAGGAGCCTAATTTAATACTAATTAACTTTAATCACAATTGATTTTATCAAACCAGAAATCCAGATCCCCGATAATAATATTCAACTCTTATGAGTCTCCTTCATCACAATTTCTTCAAGCATTTCTGTTGTAAGGGATCTTGGTCGTTCGAGAGGATAAAATAATGCACGGTCCCAGACAATATTGGCACATATCCCAATTGCCCTCCCAATGCCGAAAAGGACAGTGTAAAAATCATATTCTGTAACACCATAATGCCACTGGATCACACCTGAATGAGCATCGACATTTGGCCAGGGATTTTTAGCTTTCCCCTGTTCCATTAAGATAGGCGGAACAACTTTGTACAGGAGATCAACATACTTAACAAGTTCATCATCCTTCATATGCTTAAGGGCAAAATCACGCTGAATTATATACCTGGGATCAGTTTTCCTGAGTACAGCATGACCGAAACCCGGGATTACCTGTCCGGCATTAAGTGTATCCCAGACAAATTGTTTCATTTCATCCTCATTTGGGATTTTACCCTCCATCTTAATCCTGAGTTCCTGTATCCATCTCAGCACTTCCTGGTTTGCAAGTCCATGAAGCGGACCGGCAAGCCCGTTTATCATAGCCGAGATTGATAGGTAAATATCTGATAGTGAGCTTGATACAAGATGACCTGTATGCGCGCTAACATTTCCGCTTTCATGATCACTGTGCAGAATAAAATGCAGCCGTGAAACATCATCATACGGCTTATTGATCCCCATCATATGAGCAAAATTCCCGCCCATATCCAGGCCTGGATTCGACATGATCCGCTTACCTTCCCGGTAAAGCTTGGCATAAATATATGATGCGATCTCCGGAAGCTTAGCAAGTAAATTCAGTATATCCTCAAATGTGGGATCCCAGTAATCCTGCTTTGGCAGCCCTGCATGATATTTTTTATTAAAAAAAGATTCCCTGCTCATCGTCAGGATGGCAGAGGAAAAAATCACCATGGGATGACTGAAACTTGGAAATGCGTCAATCACTTCATATACATATCTTGGAAGGATCCGCCTCTTCCTGAACTCATCAATAACCTCTTCAACCTGATCTTCGGTTGGTATATCACCGGTCAGCAGCAGGAAAACAAGTCCTTCAACATAAGGCATTTCAGCATCTTTAGGTTTTGGAAGCTTTTCAAATACTTCAGGCAGTGTGTATCCCCTGTATTTGATGCCCTCATTAGGATCGAGGTAAGAAATATCAGTGACAAGACATTTCAGGTCACGCATCCCTCCTATCAGCTTGGAAATGGTAACCTTATCTACAACCAGGTTGCCATATTCCTCAACTAATTTCTGGGTCCGTGGCCTGTGCTGTTCGATTTTTTCGTGAAGGATCTGTTTCAGAGTTGGCATATCATTAAATATTAAATCTTACAATAATTGCATGCTCCCTTTAAAATTAACATTAAAAAAGGGTAACAATATATTGATTATTACCCTTTAACAATCAGTTAACACTCTGTTATTTAAGAAATTTAAAATCCTTTCCGGGGAACCTTGCCGATGGCCCCAGTGATTCTTCAATCCTTAACAGCTGGTTATACTTTGCAATCCTGTCGGACCTTGAGGCCGATCCCGTTTTAATAAGTCCTGTATTAAGCGCAACAGCAAGGTCTGCAATAAAAGAATCCTCGGTTTCTCCCGAACGGTGAGATATTATCGCTGTCATGCCGTTCTGGACTGCCATTTGTACAGCATTAATAGTCTCAGTCAGGGTTCCAATCTGGTTTACTTTTATAAGGATTGAATTAGTCGATTGTTCTTTGATTCCTCTTTTCAATCTTTTTACATTAGTTACATACAGATCGTCCCCGACGATCTGTATCTTATGGCCGATCGCCTTGGTCATCTCTTTCCATCCTTCCCAGTCGTCTTCAGCCAGGCCATCCTCAATGGAAACAACCGGGTATTTATTTACCCAGTTCTTCCAGTATGCAATCATTTCACTGGTAGACATTACCTGGTTTGTGGATTCAAACTTATAGACTTTCTTTTCTGTATCATAGAATGCTGACGCTGCCGGATCAAGAGCAATTACCACATCTTCTCCAGGCTTAAAACCTGCTTTGCCAATAGCTTCAATCACGATCTCAATAGCCTCTTCATTTGAACCAAGGTTAGGTGCAAAACCACCCTCATCTCCCACATTTGTTGATTGCCCTTTTGACTTCAATACAGCTTTCAGGTTATGAAAAACTTCTGCCCCCATCCTTAATGCTTCAGAAAAAGAACTTGCGCCAACCGGCATTATCATAAATTCCTGGATATCAATTTTATTATCAGCATGACTTCCACCGTTAAGAATATTCATCATCGGGATGGGCAATGTATTTGCATTTACACCACCGATATACCTGAATAACGGCTGGCCAGTGAGCTGAGCAGCAGCTTTGGCACATGCCAGCGATACACCAAGAATGGCATTCGCTCCCAGGTTCTTCTTGTTTTCCGAGCCATCCAGCTCGATCATTTTCGCATCAATTTCAATCTGATCTGTGACGAACATACCATTCAGTTCCTCATTAAGGATCTTGTTGACGTTTTCAACAGCCTTCAGCACACCTTTGCCAAGATACCTGCCCTTATCTCCATCCCTCAGTTCTACAGCTTCGTGAACTCCTGTTGATGCTCCGGAAGGAACTATTGATCTTCCGATTACTCCGTTCTCAGTTATAACATCAACTTCAACGGTTGGATTACCTCTTGAATCGAGAACTTCTCTGGCCTGAATATGAGTTATTTGTGACATAATATGAATAATTTTTATGGCTTTTTGGCCTTTGCTTTTTCAGATTTGGCTTTCTTCCCGGCTTTTACCTTTTCATCAGCGCTTTCCTTACTTCCTTTAACTTTTGCTTTCGTATTTTCAGGTTCGGTTTCTCCTGCTTCAGGTTCAGCAACTTCCTCAACAGCAGTTTCCTTTGTTTCATCCTGGCTGCCTTCCTGTTCTGCAGCGACAACTGTGGATTCACCCGTTTCTTTGGCTTCACCAGGTTTCTTTTTGGCCCTTCTTTTCCTGCCGGCTTTGCCTTTTGAAGTTTCTTTTTCACCCAGGAGGTTTTCATTATAATCCACCAGCTCAATTATACACATATCTGCATTATCCCCCGAACGGTTGTCAATTTTCAGGATCCTTGTATAGCCACCCGGCCTGTTGCCTATTTTAGATGAAACCTCCCTGAATAGTTCAGAAACAGCTACTTTATCACCAAGATAACTGAAAGCCAGTCTCCGTGTATGTGTTGAATCTTCTCTTGAACGTGTGATGATAGGCTCAACGAAAGTTCTCAGTGCTTTTGCCTTGGCTGTGGTTGTTTTTATCCTTTTATGCATAATCAGGGAAGACGCCAGATTAGCCAGCAAAGCCTTCCTGTGTGCACTTTTCCTGCTCAGATGATTAATACTCTTCCCGTGTCTCATTTAACTTACTCTTTATCTAATTTATATTTTGATGTATCCATCCCAAAATGCAAATTCACACTCACCAGGAGTTCGTCCAACTCAGTAAGTGATTTTTTACCAAAATTCCTGAACTTTAACAGATCATTTTTATTAAACTTCACAAGGTCTCCCAATGTTTCTACCTCTGCAGCTTTCAGGCAGTTAAGTGCCCTTACGGAAAGATCCAGATCAACCAGCTTGGTCTTTAAAAGCTGTCTCATATGCAGAACCTCTTCATCAAACTCCTCATTGGCATATTTCTCATCTGATGTAATGGTGATTTTCTCATCCGAGAACAGCATAAAATGATAAATCAGTATTTTGGCAGCTTCCTTGAGAGCATCTTTAGGGTGTATTGAACCATCAGTAATTATTTCGATCAAAAGCTTTTCATAGTCAGTCTTCTGTTCAACCCTGTAATTTTCGACTGAATATTTAACATTCCTTATCGGTGTATATATAGCATCCAAAGATATCAGGCCGAATTCCGCATCCTGTGGTTTGTTTTCCTCAGCTGGCACATATCCCCGGCCTTTGTTAATGGTAAATTCAATCTGAAGTTTTACATCCTTTTCCATGTGGCAGATTACATGGTCGGGATTCAGCACTTTAAAACCACTCAGGAATTTAGACAGGTCACGGGCTTTGAATTCTTCCTGGCCGGTAACAGTGACCATTATTTTTTCATTATCTATATCCTCAATCTGTTTTTTAAACCTTACCTGTTTCAGATTCAGGATAATTTCAGTAACATCTTCAATAACTCCCGTAATAGTCGAGAATTCATGTTCAACCCCCTCAATCTTTACTGTAGTAATAGCATACCCTTCCAGTGATGAAAGAAGTATACGCCTGAGTGCATTCCCAACGGTAATGCCATATCCAGGCTCCAGTGGACGAAACTCGAACTTGCCATAATGATCATCTGCTTCGATCATTATAACACTATCCGGTTTTTGAAAAGCTAATATCGCCATATATAAAGTTTTATATACTATTTGGAATATAGTTCTACAATAAGCTGTTCCTTGATGTTTTCAGGTATATCGGCACGATTAGGCCTGCTCATGAATTTACCTGCCATCAGGGCATCATCCCATTCGAGCCATGGTATCTTGGCCCGAATGGCTGAAGCGAGAGAATTTGTTATTGCTTCCAGGGATTTCGATCTTTCTCTGACTCCAATAATATCCCCTGGTTTGAGTAAATATGATGGAACATTAACTACACCTCCGTTAACTGTAATATGACGATGGTTAACGAGTTGCCGTGCACCTGCCCTTGTCTGTGAGATGCCCAGTCTGTAAACTACATTGTCGAGGCGTGATTCCAGCAGCTGAAGCAATACCTCCCCTGTTATACCTTTGGTACGTGATGCTTTCTCAAAAAGATTAGAAAACTGTTTTTCAAGCACACCATAGGTGTACTTGGCTTTTTGTTTCTCCTTAAGCTGAGTACCGTATTCTGATTGTTTTCTTCTCCTTTTGTTTAATCCATGCATTCCGGGAGGATAATTTTTCTTTTCCAGAACCTTGTCAGGTCCAAAAATCGGCTCTCCGAACTTCCTTGAAATCTTGCTTCTGGGCCCCTTGTATTTTGCCATTTATCTTTATTAATTTAATGTTCAATAATAAATGAAATCAGACTCTTCTTCTTTTAGGAGGACGGCAGCCATTATGAGGTAAAGGTGTACCATCTACTATTTCAGTAACTTCAATTCCTGCTGTATGAATGGTACGGATTGCTGATTCTCTTCCAGCTCCGGGTCCTTTCACGAATACCTTAACTTTCCGCAATCCCAGATCAAATGCTGCTTTTGCACAATCCTGTGCTGCTACCTGTGCTGCATACGGGGTATTTTTCTTGGAACCTCTGAATCCCATCTTCCCGGCAGATGACCAGGCAATTGTCTGCCCTGCATTATTAGTCAAAGAAATTATAATATTGTTGAATGAGGCATGAATATGCGCCTGACCGACATTTTCAACCTTGACAGTCCTCTTTTTTGATGCTCCGGTTTTTTTAGCCATCTGTTATTTCTTTGATGTTGCTTTTTTCTTATTTGCTATAGTTTTCCTTCTTCCCTTCCTGGTTCGGGCATTGTTTTTCGTCTTCTGACCGCGAACAGGCAATCCTATCCTGTGCCGGATACCACGATAACAACCAATATCCATGAGACGTTTAATATTCATTTGAACCGACGAACGCAGTTCACCTTCGACCTTGAAGTTTTCATTAATGATTTCACGAATCCTGGTAATCTGTTCATCATTCCAGTCTTTCACTTTAACATCCCGGTCGATACCTGCCTCTTCAAGTATTTTCTGTGCAGAACTACGACCTATCCCAAAGATGTATGTGAGGCCAACTTCGCCTCGTTTATTTTTAGGGAGATCGACTCCAACGATCCTTGCCATATTGTTAATTTAAAATTGGTTTGCAAAGTTAAGATAAATTATCCCTGCCGTTGCTTGAACTTGGGATTTTTTTTATTAATAACGTATAAACGTCCCTTCCGCCGCACAATTTTGCAACTGGGACTTCTCTTTTTGATTGATGTTCTGACTTTCATATTACTCGGTTTTCAGTTTTCAGTTTTCAGTTTTCAGTTTTCAGTTCTCGGTTTTCAGTTTTCAGTTTTCAGTTTTCAGTTTTCAGTTCTCGGTTTTCAGTTCTCGGTTTTCAGTTCTCGGTTTTCAGTTCTCGGTTTTCAGTTATCGGTTTTCAGTTATCGGTTTTCAGTTCTCGGTTTTCAGTTATCGGTTT
>JBGPAO010000178.1:0-7149 GCA_041480755.1 Bacteroidia bacterium | reverse complement strand
TTATATGAATATGTGAATTTTCCGCGGTCAATTTTAAATGAGTCGGTACCTGCATACTGTGAATCATGAAAAATATCAACGTAGAGATCGGAGTTCCTTTCAAGGGTCATTTCGATATTTATCACATCATTATTTGTAACGTAAAATATTGAGTCTGAGAGTTTTATTTTATCAACAATCTTTGGCTGAGATACCTCTTCTGGCTTTTCACTGAGTGCAACCTCGATGGCATTATCCAGTTCAATTTCTTTCCCTTTGAAGTCTTTGGGGATTAACAGTGATGAGGTAGCTGGCTGAATATCCTCTCCTTCAATCAGGATATCATATTGGCCTGCTGTAACGTCAAATGAAAATGCGCCTGTCTCAGGACTGGCATTAGTAAGAGTCACAGTATCCTGCGACTGGTAATCAATTACCTTGACCGTCACCGGGTTTGTAATAAGCGCTTCAGTCGGATAATTTAACCGTCCCCTGATCCTGAATTTACGCGGATGAGTACCTGAAAAAATCTCGATCTTGTAAATATCAGTCAGGCCCATGCCTTCATCCAGAAATCTGGGGAAATATGCAAAGATCCCGTTATCAAAGGGAACGAAGAAAATATCATCTTCAGTTGTATTGATAGGGAAACCGGCATTAATAGGAACAGCCCAGGTACTATCATCCAGCATGGTGGTGTAAAAGACATCATAACCTCCCATATTGTAATGTCCGTATGAACTGAAATACAATGTTTTTCCGTCACTGGTAATGAACGGCGTTTCTTCATTATAAATGCTGTTAATAACAGGACCCAGATTTACCGGAACGTCCCACTGATTTGAAGCATCCATGGTGGAATAATAAATATCGAGGCCACCATATCCTCCTTTCCTGTTGCTGGTAAAATAAAGTGTGTCACTGTTCCGTGTCAGACAGGCATGAGATTCCCAGTATTTTGTATTTATATTATCGTTCAGTTTGGTCAGCTTTGACCAGGTGCCATTTGATAAGCTGGAAGTATAGAGATCCCCGATGAAATTATCATTCCGGTAAATCAGCAGAGTATTTCCATCAAATGATAATGAAGTGGGATATGCATCTTCATCAACGCCAAGCTCAGGAATAATATTTCTCGGATATGACCATACTCCATCAACTTTTTCTGAAAAGAAAACCGCATCATAAAACTGCTGTTTTTGTATGTAAACCATTTTTGTTTCATCCCCGGAAACGACCGGGTCAATATCAGAAAACCGGGTGTTTATCCTGTCCCCCAGATTTACAATATCAATGTCGACAGGCCTGGTTTTAAGATCAATAGCATTATTGCATGCATTGATCTGTTCATCCACCAGTTTAAGGTCATATATTGCGGGATCGGCTTGTTCCTTGAATTTTTTGTATGTTTCAATTGCTTTATCGATCTGGTTATTTATCCTGTAAGCATTTCCCAGGTGGAACAGGGCATCAAGAGGGGAGTGAGTTTCTTTAAAATTATTCTCTTTATACTCAGGATTTATATCAGTGATGGCACGTTCGAGATAACTTATTGCTTTTTCCTTCTCATACGGATTATTAAGATAACAAACACCGATTTTGTAATTGATATTATTGTTTTCCGGAAATTTGCTGTTTATTCTCAGGTATAGGGGCAGGGATTCATTATATTCTTCGAAAAGAAAATAGGATTCTGCTTCCAGAAATATTTCCCTGTAATCGCGTTCTCCCTGTGAATGAAGGTTGTAAGAAGTAATAAGGCACAGAAACAAAGGGAGAAGTAATTTTTTTGTCATAAGCTATTCATTTGGCTTCGTAAAAATTCTCCATTAATGTATTAATTTTTCGGCAAAATACCAGCAGGGTTAAATATATAAATTTGACCGATGGCAAGTAACTGGTCTTAAAGGTAAGTTATTAACTGATAAATGAAAATTAATATTATTCAGATTCAGGTCAGCGATTACCTTTGATTTTCCGTCCTATTTCCCTCAGCCCGACAAATAAGATACGGGCGTCAGTTAAGATACTGTAATTTTTAGCATATCCTGCGTTCAGAAGTTCTATTGTATTTTCCGGGATATCCTGGTTTTTAAGTCCATCGACAGGTGTCAGGATGCTTTTTTTGACTTTTGGAAGGCCCGGATTGCCATTTTTTAATACAGTATGATAACCTATCCATGTATAGGATCCGGAAAATACCCTTAAGATATTCACCAGGCCGTTCGGGCGTTCTTTTACAATGAACAACAGGACCGGGTAAAGTATAAGCATTACCAGTGAAGAGATAATATCAAAGATCCTTTTGTTCCTTCTGTTTGAACTTTTGGTGATGGAGCTGAAATCGATCAGGTATAAATCACCTGCCGTATTTATAGAGTTACTTCCTATGACCGACAGGCTCTCTGGTGGTGCAATTTTATAGCTGATTCGGATATCGGTCAGACTGATCATAGTGCTGATTATTGCCTGTGCTGAAATATCAGTTGCGCAGAAAATAATCTCATCTATACGGTTTATCTTAATTATTTCCGGCAACTGGCTTGAATGTCCGAGAAATCTGTCGGAGGGATCCGGAGCAGTACTGACGTACCCGATTACTTCGGTGGGGACTTCAGTATTCTTCAGCATGGATTCCACTCTTTCACCTTCGGGTAAGGTTCCTATAATGATTATTCTTTTCTTACGTGAAGTGCTCAGTTCAAAACCCGGAATACCTATTATATGCGAAAGCAGCCTTAACAGGATCCCTGCCAGTAATGCCCATGTGCCGCCGATAATCAAAAGTGCCCTTGAGAATCGGAGGGTTTCAGGCAAAAGTGCATATATTACAAGTATTATAAAGGTCCCGGCGAGAATTCCCTTTATAACTGAACCGAGCTTATAAGGACGATCATAAGCACCTGAAAAAAACAAAGACAGGATCCAGATAATTATATAAACCGGTACTACAAAAAGCATATATTCATCAGGATACCCTCCGCCATCCGGGAATTTATAACTCTCCCATATCGGCTTGATAATATAAAAGCCCAGGTAAATCAAGGCAACATCAAAGAACGGTACGGCAATGTTTTTGAAGAACCGCCTGGCCATTGCGAGGAATGCCCTGAGATAGATAGCCAGATTGATCATCATAATATAACTTTTTGCCATTCTGCGTGAAAAATGTTTCCTGGCAAATATTATCATTGCATTATAAAATGTGACTACATAATTCATACTGCCCTTCCGGGTGCTTTCACCTTTATAATGAATAATAGCGGTTTTGGGATAATAGATGTTTCTGAATCCGGCCTTTATCAAACGGTAAGAAATATCAATATCCTCGCCGTACATAAAGAAGTCTTCATCAAGTAATCCAACCTTGTCAAGAGCTGTTTTTCTCAGCATCATAAAAGCTCCCGGAAGTACTTCGACATTATTGACCTGGTTTTCGTCAAGATATCCCAGGTGGTACTTCGAGAAAACCCTTGATCTGGGAAAAAGCCTTGAAAGGCCGAACATTTTATAAAAAGCAATACGGGGAGTCGGGAAAGATCTCTTTGATTCAGGAAGAAAATTTCCTTTACCGTCAATCATCTTAACTCCAAGGGCACCCGCATCCGGATTTTTATCCATATAATCCACGCATTTTTCCGGGGTGTCTTCCTCAATCACAGTGTCAGGATTCAGAAGTAAAATATAACGGCCCGCAGCCAGCCTGATAGCCTGGTTATTTGCTTTCGAGAATCCCAGGTTTTCATTGTTTTCAATAAGATGCACATCAGGGAATTTCTCCCTCATCATTGCACAGGAACCATCTACGGAATTATTATCAACAACGAAGATTTCAGAGGTCAGGTTTTGTGAAGCTTTCCTGACAGCATGAAGGCACTGCTCGAGGAAATATTTAACATTGTAGTTAACGATAACTATCGATAGATCTACAGACATTTACCTGATTTACTGGTATAAAGCAAAAACGAAGTTATGAAAATTATCAGAACATATCTTCCAGGATCACCTGGTTTCGGGTCAGATCCTCAAAATCTTCCCTTTGTCTTATAAGGTAGTCTTTTTTCTTATAGATCATGACTTCAGCCGGTTTGTAACGCGAATTGTAATTTGAAGCCATTGTAAAACAATAGGCTCCGGCATTCATGAAACACAGGTAATCGCCTTCACTGATCTCGGTTATTTTCCTGTTCCAGCCAAAGGTGTCTGTTTCACAAATATAGCCGACGACCGTATAGATTCTTGTTGTGCCGTTAATCTTTGAAATATTTATGATCTGGTGATATGCATCATAGAACATCGGCCTGATCAGGTGATTCAATCCGGTATCCAGTCCGGCAAAAACTGTAGCAAGAGTTTGTTTAACCACATTTACCCTGGCAATAAAATATCCTGCCTCACTTACAAGAAATTTCCCGGGTTCAAATATTAGTGTCAGTTCTTTCCCATATTCCCTACAAAACCTGTTAAACTGTTTTGAAAGACTTTTCCCGAATGCATCGACATCAGTATAAATATCATCAGGGTGATAGGCTACCTTGAATCCGCTTCCGATATCGACGTAATCCAGGTCCGGAAAGTTTCTTGCCGTTTCCAGCAGAATTTCAACACCTTTTAGAAATACCTCTATATCAAGGATATCTGAACCGGTATGCATATGCAAACCTTCAACTTTCATTTTATTCGTCTCGATAATCCTCTCAACATGCGGCATCTGGTAAATTGAGATACCAAATTTTGAATCAATATGTCCCGTTGAGATCTTATTGTTTGCCCCGGCCATTATATGCGGATTAATCCTGATACATATCGGGACAGATGATCCGTATTTGTTTCCAAACTGCTCCAGTATTGAAATATTATCGATATTGACTCTTACGCCCAGAGCAACAGCTTCATCAATCTCATCAAGGGAAACGCAGTTAGGTGTGTAAAGGATATCTTTTGGATCAAATCCGGCCAGCAGGGACAGTCGGACTTCCTGAATTGATACCGCATCAAGCCCTGCACCCAGATTACGAAAAAAACGCAGAATATTCACATTCGTCAGGGCTTTGCAGGCAAAATAAATCCTGGTATTAGTGCCACGGAATGCCTTTTTAAGCCTCCTGTATTGTGAACTCATTTTTGATGTATCATATATATATAAAGGCGACCCGTACTTCTTAACCAGAGAAAGCACAGGCACTTCATCAATCACATACTTTTTATTCTGTATTTCCATCTATAATAATTAAAGTTTATTTGTATTTTATTTCTTCTCATGTTTTGGTTCCTTCAAAGTTGTTTCGAAGAGAGTACGGTTGATTATTGACCGGCCCAGCGTTATTTCGTCTGCATACTCCAGCTCGTCACCGATCGCCACTCCCCTTGCCAGGGTCGTTATTTTCAGGGGATATTTACTCAGCCTTTTAAAGATGTAAAAATTGGTTGTGTCACCTTCCATGGTCGTGCTCAGTGCAAGGATAACCTCTTTGACATTGCCTGAAGATACTCTCTCATCCAACGCATCAATAAACAGATCAGCCGGTCCGACACCTTCCATAGGTGATATAATACCACCAAGCACATGATAAACACCCGAATATTGCTGGGTATTTTCAATCGACATCACATCGCTTATATTCTCAACCACACAGACTGTCTGCTGGTCCCTCGAATGGCTCGAGCAGATCTGGCATATATCAGTATCTGAAATATTCCGGCAAATTTTGCAGTGCTTGATATTGTTTTTTAGCTGGATAAGAGTCTGACCGAAAATTTCAACTTCTTCTTTTGGTTGTTTTATCAGATGCAAAACAAGCCTCAGGGCGGTTTTATTTCCCACTCCCGGAAGTCTGGCAAACTCCCTGACAGCCTGTTCAAGCAGTTTGGATGGATAGTTATAAAGTGTCATCCTTCCAGTTTTGTTCTCAAGTATTAATGGGCAGCAAAAATAATATCAAATAGAATGATTACCAATTTTTTCTTTTAATTGTTTTTATTATTCTTGTAACTCTTTTAATAACTACCATGTCTCCTTTAACAGTTTTGTTAATTATAGTCTGTTATTTTTCTGTCTTATTTATTATTTCTTTTATAACTGGAAGAAACGCCGATAACTCGGCATTTTTCCTCGGCAGCAGGAAATCACCCTGGTATGTGGTAGCCTATGCTATGATTGGTACCTCTATATCAGGCGTAACATTTGTCTCCGTTCCGGGATGGGTGGGTGATACCCAGTTCGCTTATATGCAGATGGTTTTAGGGTACCTGGTTGGTTATTTTGTAATTGCCAATATCCTGCTTCCTCTTTATTACCGGATGCAGCTTACATCAATTTATACATACCTTGATACGCGATTTGGCAACTGGTCCTATAAGACCGGTGCTTCATTTTTTCTCCTGTCAAGGATTATCGGAACGGCTTTCAGATTATATCTTATGGCAAGTGTGCTTCATCTGACGGTATTCGGACAGTGGGGAATACCCTTCTGGGTTACTGTTTCGGTTACCATAGGACTTATCTGGTTATATACTCGAAAAGGAGGTATACGCACTGTTATCTGGACAGATATTGTCCAGACCACATTCTTTTTACTGGCAGTTATAATCACATTCTGGCTTATCAGCAAA
Organism: Bacteroidia bacterium; assembly: GCA_041480755.1. Taxonomy (GTDB): domain Bacteria; phylum Bacteroidota; class Bacteroidia; order Bacteroidales; family SM23-62; genus LJUQ01. The sequence goes on along the minus strand of JBGPAO010000178.1, from coordinate 558 downwards.
TCAATGGATGTCAATTTGAAAGGATTAATTGGTTTAATCAGTGACAGCGATTATTCCAGGATATTTTTCTTCGATGATATAAATGATGAAAGACATTTTTTTAAACAATTCGTTGGCGGGATATTTATTTCAATCGTCATGACCGGACTTGACCAGGATATGATGCAAAAAAACCTGTCATGCAGGAATATCAAATCTGCCAAAAAGAATGTCTATATGCTTAGTTTATCTCTTGTCCCGGTCAACCTGCTGTTTCTCTCTCTCGGAGCTGCACTGTATTTATTCGCTGCCAGGGAGGGAATCCCAATCCCGGAAAGATCGGATGACCTTTATCCTCTTATTGCAACACAGGGATATTTATCCAATTTCGTATCAGTTCTGTTTATTGTTGGATTAATAGCAGCTGCATATTCCACAGCTGATGGGTCACTTACAGCACTCACAACTTCCTTTACAATTGATATTGTGGGAATAAAAAACAGGACTGAGGATCAGGCCATGGCATTAAGGAAAAGAGTGCATATATTTATTTCATTCGTGGTCCTGTTGGTCATATTG
>JBGPAO010000177.1:0-7157 GCA_041480755.1 Bacteroidia bacterium | reverse complement strand
CGTACATATAAATAAATTTAAAAGGTTCCGGATTCCGGGTCCTAATGTTCTCCTAGCGTTCCAATATTCGAAGATTTAGTTTCTTGCTGATCTCTTCAAGCATTATTTCCGTTATTCTTGAAAGATCAAATTCATAACAACATCCCCAGTCATTCCTGGATACTGAATCATCAATACTTTGAGGCCAGGTGTTTGCTATATCCTGCCTGAAATCAGGCTTATATGATATTTTGAATTTGGGTATGTGCTTTATTATTTCCCTGTTGATCTGCCCTGGAGATATACTTATGCCTCCAAGATTATAGCTGCTTTGAACAGTCAGCTTTGAATGATCGGCTTCCATAAGGTCAATTGTGGCTTTAATAGCATCCTGCATAAACATCAGGGGCAGTGCAGTTTCTTTTTTCAAAAAACATTCGTACCTGCTCTTTTTCACAGCTTCATAGAAAATCTCAACTGCATAATCCGTTGTACCCCCGCCTGCTTCCGTCTTATAGCTTATAAGTCCCGGGTATCTGATACTTCGTATGTCAAGATTATATTTTCTGTTATAATATTCGCACCATCTCTCACCTGCAAGCTTGCTTATCCCATAAACTGTTGAGGGTTCCATAATGGTAAGTTGCGGAGTCTTCTTTTTAGGAGTGGTGGGGCCAAAAACAGCAATGGAACTGGGCCAGAATACTTTCCTGATTTCTTCAACCATTCTTGCAACTTCAAGTATATTCATCAGGCTTTCCATATTTATATGCCATGCCTGTAACGGCAGTTTTTCGGCATTTCCCGACAGGACAGCAGCCAGATGATATATCTGGGTTATCTTGTGACGGATTACAAAATGAATCAGCCGCTTATCATCCATCACATCCATAAGCTGAAAGGGCCCGCTTTCCATTATGTCCCTTGATGCTTCCTTAATATCGGTTGCGTATACATGGTCGCTGCCATAATGCTTCCTGAGCTCAACTGTGAGTTCGGATCCGATCTGCCCGGCAGCACCAATAATGAGAATGTTCTCCATAAAATATGCAATAAAATAAGTTAGGCTAAAATAGAATAAACTGCCCGGAATTTATATGATTAAAAACATATCGCCGGGAAATAGTAATAAGTTTATTTTATTTTAGTTTGTAGTAAAAAATTCCCGATTGAAAAGAATTCTTCTTTTTTATCTGGTTGTTTTTCCCCTCTCCGGCGTATATGCCCAGGATCTAAGTAATCTCAGGAAGCGGGAAATACTGATAACCGGTGATTCACTCATCATTGATACACTCAGTATCGTCCCGGGGTCATTATTCATATTTGACAATACCCAACAGCTTCTCCCGGATTCCCTTTTTTCTGTCGATAATCCCTCAGCAGTCGTAAGATTTGATAAGTCCCTCCGGGGAATGACGGCTACATTAAATTACAGGGTTTTTCATATTAATTTCTTAAAGCCGTATGCCCGTAAAGACACAGCGATAATCAATCCGTACCTTAAACCCGGCATAGATCCTTTCAGGATATCTGCTTCAGAACTGCGTCCTGAAAGAGATATTATGTATGAGGATATAGACAAACGCGGCAGCATTTCCCGGGGCATCACTGTTGGCAACAATGAAGACCTGGTAGTAAATTCAAACCTTAATCTACAGCTTACCGGCAAAATATCCGAGGATCTCAGGATAGCTGCAGCGATCTCAGATAATAATATCCCCATCCAGCCTGATGGCACAACCCAGAATATTCACGAATTCGACAGGGTATATATTGAGATCTTTAACGAATCAATGAGCCTCCTTGCAGGTGATTTCGATCTTGCCGGATCACCTGGCAATTTCCTGAAATTCTATAAAAAGGGAAAAGGGGCGCGTTTTACCGGGAATTTTTATCTGAATGATGAAAAATCTGCCACCCTGCGAACCACTGTCAGCGGTTCTATTTCAAAAGGACAGGTCTGCAGGAATTCCTTTACAGGCAGAGAAGGGAACCAGGGACCCTATAAGTTGAGAGGTTCAAATAATGAACAATTTATTATTGTCCTGGCCGGAAGCGAGAGGGTGTATATCGATGGAAAACTTCAAAGCAGGGGACTTGAAAATGATTATATCATAGACTATAATAATGCTGAAATCACTTTTACTCCCAATCAGCTTATCACAAAAGATAAAAGAATAATTGTGGAATTTGAATACTCCGAAAAAAGTTATGCTAGATTCCTCATTTATAACAGCAATGAATTTGTAATACAGAAATCCAAATTCTGGATCAATATCTATTCTGAACAGGATGATAAAAATCAAACGCTTCAACAGGATCTTTCTGACGCTGATAAAGAATTGCTCGCAAATGCTGGAGACCAGCTTAATAAGGCAATAGTTCCAAGGATTGATAGTATCGGATTTAATTCTGCAGAAGTCCTTTATAAAATGATAGATACTACTATCCTCGGCAATATTTTTGAAGACATTTTTGTTTATTCCACAAATCCCGACAGCGCACATTACAGGCTCGGCTTCAGTTATGTAGGCGAGGGAAATGGCAATTATATTAATGTGCAATCGGCTGCTAACGGTAAGGTGTACCGGTGGGTTGAACCTCTTGGCGGCTATCCCCGGGGAGATTATGAACCTGTTGTGCTTCTGGTAACTCCAAAAAAGAAACAGGTTCTCTCTATTGGTGGAAATACTGCTATTACCCCTTATACTCTGACTTATGGTGAAATCTCCCTGACAAATAACAACCTGAATACTTTTTCAGGTCTGGACAGAAACGATAATATAGGTTATGCATTAAAAGGAGGAATTGCCCAGGAAGTACTTCACCGTGATACTACACTGACACACCTGAAATTTACAGGGACTTACCAGTTTTTAAACAGGTATTTTGACCCTGTCGAAAGATTCCGGTCAGTTGAGTTTAATCGAGACTGGAACATACTTGATAACTACAATGGATTTAATGAACATTTTGCTGGTATCAGAGTTGACTTTGCCTGCAAGGATATTGCTAATGCGGGTTTTGAGACAGAATATCTTAAGCGTGAAAAGATTTACCAGGGCTTGCGTAATACATTTTATGGTTCAGCCCGGTGGCAGGGCTTTAATTTTAGCTTTAATGGCAGTCTGATGACCTCAAATGATTCAATTCTTTCGACAAGATTCCTGAGACACCAGACATTACTTTCAAAACAGATAAAATCAGTGGTTTTTGGTATCCGTGAAGAATCAGAACAGAACCGCTGGAGCAACACGGTCACCGATACCATTCAGAATAACAGTTTCAGATATTTTCAGTATGAGCTGTACCTGGCAAGTCCTGATACGGCAAAAAACGGGTTCGTCATAAATTACCGCAACAGGAAAGACTATCTTCCTCTTCAGAATGAAATCAGGCTCGCCACTACCGGCAGGGATTTCAACTTTGGTTTCAGGCTTGGAAAAAATCCGGATCACCGCCTGAAAACACTTGTAATCTACAGGTTGCTTGAAGTAAATGATACCTCACTTGCAGATGCCAAGGCTGATCAGTCATTAATCGGGCGATTGGAACATTCGCTTTCTCTGCTTAAAGGCGGGGTGACAAGCTCTACTTTTTATGAAATAGGTTCGGGACTCGAAGCAAAAAAGGAATTCACCTATCTTGAAGTATCACCAGGCCAGGGAGTATATACCTGGACAGATTATAACGGAAATAGCGTCAGGGAACTTGACGAATTCGAGATTGCTTCATTTCAGGATCAGGCTAAATATATAAGGATATTTACGCCCACCGAGGCTCTCCTTAATGTATATACAAACCAGTTCAACCAGACATTCCAGATCCAGCCGGTGCGTTTCTGGAGAAATAAGACTGGCGTAAGGAAGGTGGTTTCATTCTTTTCTGACCAGTTTGCTTACACTATTAACAGGAAAAATACAGAGAAGGACTTCATCAGGAATATTAATCCCTTCAATACAGGTCTCAACAGTCCGGGACTAACCACACTTTCAACTTCCATCAGAAACAACCTGTCATTTAATAAATCCGGTCCAAAGTTCGGTGCAGATTATGTTTTCCAGAAAAACGGGAACAGGATGCTCCTGGCCAATGGTTTTGATACACGCACTCTTATTTCTCACGGAACAAGGATTAGATGGTCCCCGGTCAATACTTTTTCTTTCATTAACCAGACTGATGCAGGCAGAAAGAGATTTGAATCAGAGTTTTTCAGTTCAAGGGATTATGATATAGAATTTATAGCCAGCGATCTGTCTGTTCAGTATCAGCCGGGGATCTCATTCAGGATTATTCTGAAATATTTGTTTTCAAATGAAAAAAACAGGATCGGTACTGAAAATTCAGATAAACATGATATCAGCTGTGAAACAAGGTATAATATGTTGAATAAAGGAACTGTAATGGGAAAGTTAAGCTATATCCATATCGATTACAACCAGGATCCTTATACTCCTGTCGCATACGAAATGCTTAAGGGACTTCAGCCAGGGAATAACGGGATCTGGGAAGTAACATTCCAGAGAACCCTGACAGGAGGATTGGAGATGAATCTTAATTATACAGGGAGGGTATCCGAAAACCAGAAAGTTATCCACTACGGAGGAATACAGGTCAGGTGGAATTTTTAAGATCCCGACCGGTTAGTTCTGAAGTTCCTGGTGCCATCAGGCTGGTATTCATAATCAATTGTTATATCGATATAATCATCAGAATAATCCTGAATAGTACCGTTGGTCATGATATCAATATTCTTTATCAGTATTTTAGCAAATTTCCCGGCTGCTGTCTGCAGGGTCCAGACCTGGTATAATTCAACAGAATCCACAAGGGCAATAAAATCGGTGGCAGTTACTTCTCCATAGTTATCAAACCATTCTTTAGCCTCTGTATAACTGGTTCCGGTGGTATTAAGATAAAAGGCTTCTTCATTTTCCGGACTGTTCAGAACAGCACCTGTTATACTATCATTTAACTCCGCCAGTTTTGTTATTATTAAATCCGGAGGGGTACTGCTGGTTAAATAATACGGAATATTTTTCCCCTTCTCAAACGAAAAGCCGTAAACTATATATAAGTTAACATTTTCCTGGATTATTTCTGATGAAATAACCGCCTCACCCTTGTATTTAATAATATCTTCCTTATCATCGCAGGATCCTGCACACAGGAGGATTGATAATAAAATGATTATATGAATAGATAGTTTCATTATACGATTGATCCTAAAATGCTGCCATCAGCAGTTCAATATCTTTTGATGGTATATCAAAATGGTCTCCTATGAATTTGTTTGTGAGAATTCCGTTAAATATATAAACGCCATTCCTTACCCCGATATTTTCCTTAAGATATGCAGTCAGGCCTCCTGATTCTCCAATTTGACTCAGCAATGGGAAAAAAACATTGCTGATAGCAATTGAAGCTGTTCGGGCAACGCGTGAAGGCAGGTTTGGAACACAATAATGTATCACCCCATGTTTAATATATACCGGATCATGCTGTGTACGGCATTCTGAGGTTTCAATGCATCCGCCCTGATCAATGCTTATATCAACTATAATTGATCCCTTTTTCATTTCCTTGACCATTTCTTCCGTAACAAAGAATCTGGGACCTTTCTCAAAAAGGTACATGGCACCTATAAGTACATCAGCTGACCTGAGGGATCTCCCCAGAACCTGTTTATGGAAGATCGATGTATATAACTGCTGCCCGATTGTCATTTGTAATTGTTTCAGGCGATTCACAGAGCTATCAAAAACTTTGACATGCGCGCCAAGTCCCAAAGCAGCCCTGACTGCATACTCCGCTGCAGTCCCCGCCCCCAGAATAACAACTTCCGATGGTGTAATTCCCGGTATGCCACCCAGCATCACACCTTTACCGCCTCTTTCGTTGCTTAGATATTCGGCAGCAATCAGAATAGAAGTAGTTCCTGCGATGGTACTCATTGATCTCACTACTGGATGGGAATTATATTCATCTTTTATATTTTCAAATGAAATTGCCGTCACTTTCTTTTCCATCATTTTCCTGACAAATTCTTCCGTCTGATTATTCAGGTGAAGCGATGAAATTACAACCTGCTGCTCCCTGAGCAGCTCAATCTGGTCAATCGTAAGAGGTGCGATTTTGAGTATAATATCAGATTGGAAAACCCGCGCTTTATCTTCAACAATAATACCTCCTAATTCACTGTAATCAGTGTTAAGATAGTGAGCTGCCTTACCTGCCTCTGATTCAATTATAACTTCATGTCCCTGATCAACAAGTATTTCAACTGCTTCAGGAGTAAGTGCAACACGACTTTCATTTTTATGGTCTTCTTTTGGAATGCCGATTATCAGTTGCTTTCTTGACTTTTTTACCTCAAGCATCTCCTCCTGCGGCAAAAGACTGGCTTTGCCAAATGTAAAACGTGACCCGGAAGGTCCCTGTTGGATCATAATTTATAATGATTTATTTTATTTGGATCTTGTCTAAAATAATACAATTCAAGGATTAAGTCAAATAATTCTTTAATGACAGGAATCTTCAACAACCTCAAGGATCCGTCCCGAATTTTCATCAAGAGCTATATTGACATGCACAGTCCCTGATGGTAGTAATGGCTCAGCTTTATCGGCCCATTCTATGAAACAGTAATTCCCGCTGTAAAAGTAATCCTCATAACCAATATCATACGCTTCTTCCAGTTTTTCCATCCTGTAAAAATCAAAATGATATAATTTGCCAAAACGGTGTGAGTGATATTCATGAATTATTGCAAAGGAAGGTGAACTGACAAGGTCCGTTACACCGAGTTCCGTGCATAATGCCTTAATGAAAGTGGTTTTGCCTGATCCCAGCTCCCCGGTGAATGCAAATATCCGGCAATCAGGATAGACATGAATAAATTCACCTGCCACAGTTTGCACATTATCGGCACTATCAATATAAAATCTCGGCATAACAGATTAATTTCAGATTGCGTTCAGGACAGAAACGGGGATAAGCATTTCTTCGAGAGATATTCCTCCGTGCTGGAATGTATTCCTGTAATAATTTACATATTGATTGTAATTATTGGGGTAAACAAAAAAATCATTATTCATGGCAAAAATGTAAGTCGAGCTTATGTGGGATTTCGGAAGATGAATCTCAGCCGGTCTTTTTATCTCAAAAATTTCATTGGG
>JBGPAO010000176.1:0-7203 GCA_041480755.1 Bacteroidia bacterium | reverse complement strand
CTGCTGTAAAGACGTCTCTGAAATGTTCTAATCCCCCTGCTCCTCCGGAAGCTATCACAGGGATGCCAGCCTCTCCTGATAATCTTGCAGTTGCGTTACAGGCAAAACCGTTTTTGGTGCCATCATGGTTCATTGATGTGAAAAGTATCTCCCCCGCACCCCGGTTTTCCGCTTCATGGCACCAGTCAAACAGTCTCCTTTCAGTGCTGATCCTCCCGCCATTGATATATACAATCCATTCATTATCCATATAAAGTGCATCCACTGCAACAACCACGAACTGACTGCCATAAGACCTTGCAATTTCTGTGATCAGTCCTGGATTTCTGACAGCCGCCGAGTTTATGGTTATTTTATCAGCTCCGGCGCTCAGAAGTGGATCGACATCGCTTAAGGAATTAATCCCGCCTCCTACTGTAAAAGGTATATTCAGGTTTTCTGCAATCCTTCGAACCAGCTGGCTGAAAAGTTTTCTGTTTTCATGGGTGGCAGTTATATCGAGATAAACAAGTTCATCTGCCCCCTCCAGAGCATATTTAGCACCCATCTCAACCGGATCACCTACTTCCCTGATATTAAGGAAATTAATTCCTTTCACCGTTTGTCCGTCCTGTATATCAAGACATGGTATAATTCTTTTCGCAAGCATTATTATAAGAATTTTTGCAATTCTTTTAATGTAATTGTCTGTTCATATATTGCCTTTCCGATAATTGCTCCGTCAATACCAATTTCCCTAAGCTCCTCCAGTTCAGCCAGTGTAGAAATTCCCCCGCCTGCAATAAGAACGACATCCATGAACCGTACCCTCAGCTGCCTGTATAGCGCAAAGGCAGGGCCCTGCATCATTCCATCCCTGCTGACATCCGTACACATTACCTTTTGAACTCCTTTGTTTATAAAGCTTTCTATGAATGTAAACAGGTCATGAACAGTAACCGTCTGCCATGCATCAACAACAATTTTCCCATTGTTCACATCGGCCCCAAGTATTATCTTATACTGGCCATGGATATTTATCCATCTGGCAACTCTTGCCGGATCTTTGACCGCAATACTTCCGGTTATTATCATCGCTGCACCTGATTGAAAAGCCAGTTCTGCATCGGTATCCGACCTTATTCCTCCTCCAAAATCAATAACCAGCCCTGTTGCATCAAAAATTTTCTTAAGGATCAGGTTGTTAACCACCTTGGCTGCTTTTGTGCCATCAAGATCAACAAGATGAAGCCGCTTAAATCCGTTATCACGAAACGTCATTGCAACCTTAACCGGATCATCATGATAAACAGTCTTGTCCGAAAAATTGCCTTTTTTAAGTCTAACACATTTACCGTCAATAATATCAATTGCAGGAATTATTTCCATTTATAATGAAATAAACGTTTTGAGTAATTCTTCACCAGTTTTCCCGCTCTTTTCAGGGTGAAACTGGGTGGCAAAAAAATTATCGCTTTCAAGCACCGAACTGAATGGATTGATGTAATCAGTTATAGCTGTAGTGTGACCGCAAACAGGTGCAAAATAGCTATGAACGAAGTAGAAATACTGCCTATCCATCTCTACAGGAATTAATTTCCCTGCGATCCTGTGAACATTGTTCCATCCCATATGAGGCACCTTATTTTCACCCTTGATTTTTTTTACAGTTACATCAAATATCCCTATGCATTCTGTATCGGATTCCTCTGAAAAGGAACAAAGCAATTGCATCCCGAGGCAAATAGCCAGAACAGGTTGTTTCAGATCCCTGATCAGTATATCAAGCCTGTGCTCCACCAGATATTTCATGGTGGTCCCTGCTTCACCCACACCTGGAAAAATAACCTTATCCGCCTTTTTGATAACAGAAGGGTCATTTGTGATGACAGGATCACATCCCAGCCGGCGAAGTGCAAAATCTACTGACCTGATATTTCCGGCATTATATTTTATGATAGCTATTTTCATTCATTTATTCATGCGAACTAGCTAAAAACCACTGTTTTATTCTTATATATCATTATTTTTCTGGTCAGGTGTGCATAAATGGCCCTTGAGAGAACAATTTTTTCAAGGTCACGACCTTTTCTGATCATATCCTTTACGGAATCCCGGTGAGTAATATGCGTAACATCCTGTTCAATAATTGGCCCGGCATCCAATTCTTTCGTAACATAATGACTGGTAGCTCCAATCACTTTTACTCCTCGTTCAAAGGCTGAATGATATGGCTTCGAACCTGGAAATGCCGGTAAAAAAGAATGATGAATATTTATTATCTTGTTTTCGAACCTTCTAACAAAATCACCTGATAATATTTGCATGTATCGGGCAAGTACTATAACATCTATGCCTGAATCCTCCAATAATTTAATCTCATCTTTTTCCCTGGAGTTATTACTTTGACCATCGGGAAATAGGTGAAAAGGGATATTAAATTTATCAGCTGTACTCCTTAAATCATTATGATTGCTAATTATTAAAGGTATATCTATATTCCATTCTCCCGAATTATGTCGTGCAAGGATATCATCCAGGCAATGCGACAGTTTTGACACAAAAATCACCATTTTAGGTACTTCCCATGAAAAGGACATTTTCCAGTTCATGTTAAATTTCATGGCAATAGCATTGAAATACCCGGAAATTTTATCCTCAGGAATTCTAAAGCCATCCAGATCCCATTCAATTCTCATGAAAAATACCTTTTCATCATTGTCAACATGCTGATCCAGATATAGAATGTTACCATTATTATCAAATAAAAAACGGGTAACAGCTGAAACTATTCCCCTCTGATCGGGGCAATACATTGTCAGAACCACCGTCCGGGATTTGCCAATATCTAAATAATTTTTACTCATTTTTATAACCTGTATTAAATACTTCCTTTGGTTGAAGGAATTTGCCTATTATCTGAATCCTCCCTTATTGCCATTTTAATAGCCCCGGCCCATGCTTTGAAAATTGCTTCTATTTTATGATGCTCATTTTCACCTTTTGCACTGACATGCAGATTACAATGCGCAGTATCTGTGAAAGATTTAAAAAAGTGCCTGAACATCTCAGTAGGAACATCACCAATCTTTTCACGGTTGAATTCTGTGTTCCATTCAAGCCAGTTCCTGCCTCCGAAATCAATGACAGCTGACGCAAGTGAATCATCTAACGGTGCTGTAAATCCAAAACGTTCGATTCCTGATTTGTTTCCAAGTGCCATTGTGAAAGCTTCACCAAGGGTCAGTCCGATATCCTCTATAAGATGATGTTCATCTATATGCAAATCTCCTTCAGCATTAACAGTTATATCACATCCGCTGTGCTTTGACAGCTGATCCAGCATATGGTCCATAAATCCCAGTCCCGTTGAGATATTTGATTTTCCTGATCCATCCAGAATCAGTCTGACCCGGATTTTCGTCTCACCAGTGATCCTCTCAATGTATGCAGACCTCCTGTATTGTTTCAGGAAATCAAAAATCCTGTTCCAGCTATCGGCAATTAAAACACAGGTCTTGTTCAACCCTGATTTCCTGATTTCCACCGGACTGACGGATTTACCAATCAATATGCCTTGTGCACCCAGGTTTCTGGCAAGCTCCATATCAGTGAGCCTGTCTCCAATAACAAATGAATTAGCCAGATCGTATTCACCTTTAAGGTATTCGCCAAGCATTGCAATACCAGGTTTACGTGTAGGCAGTTTTTCTTCAGGTTTTGAACGGTCAATATGAATCCCGTCAAATTCAATCCCTTCATTTCTGAAAAACAGCAACATCTGTGACTGGACTTTCTCAAACACTGATTCAGGATAGGATTTTGTCCCCAGGCCGTCCTGGTTTGAAACTATTACAAGCTCATAATCCATATACTGTTTGATACGGAACAGATTTCGGAACACGCCCGGGATAAATTCAAGCTTTTCAAGAGAATCAACCTGAAAGATATCCGGCGGTTCTGCTATCAGGGTACCATCTCTGTCTAAAAATAAAACTTTCTTCATATACCTGATGTATTAATTTCAGTCTGGTACTTTAACATATTGTCAATCAAAATTTTATTTTCGATCGCTGTTCCAACTGTGATCCTGATGCAATCCTCGCATAACGGCATTTTAGATCTGTTCCGGATAATCAGTTTTAAAGATTCCAGGTAACTACAAACCGATGCGGGATCATTCACCCTGACAAGCAGAAAATTCGCATCTGAGGGATATACTTTCTGAACAAAACTTAATTGCCTGAGTTTCTTTTCTAAAAAATTGCGCTGATCCAGTATACTCCTGACCCACATTTCCATTTCGCTTTTTCTTTCAAGCATTTCGAGTGCTTTTTTCTGGGTCAGCATGCTTACATTATACGGATATTTTATTCTGCTCAGAATATTTATCACTTCTGCATCGCCAAATCCAATACCCAGCCTTATTCCGGCCATCCCCCATGCTTTTGAAAAGGTTTGTAGAATGACAAGATTCGGATAATCATCAAGATACCTTAAAAAGCTCTTGTGTGATGCAAAATCAATATATGCTTCATCCAGAACCACGATACCATTGAAATTCAGCAGGATTCTAATTATATCTGATTCTTTGAAAGAGTTGGCTGTTGGATTATTTGGAGAACAAATGAAAATCATCTTGGTTCTTTCATCAGCCAGACTCAGAATCAATGATGCATCCAGGTTAAAATCCTGCCTGAGAAGGGCTTTTTTAATGACTACATCATTAATGTGGGCACAAACTTCATACATCCCGTAGGATGGTTCAGGGATCAGGATATTATCTCTTGAGGGCTCACAGAAAGCCCTTATCAGCAGATCAATAATTTCATCACTTCCGTTGCCCGTGAATATCTGTTCGGATTTCACACCCTTGATCAGGGAAAGTTTCATCTTAAGCTCAGACTGTATGGGATCCGGATAACGGTTATAAGGAATATTATAGGGATTCTCGTTTGCATCAAAATACATGGCATCCCGACCGGAGTATTCATGCCTCGCAGATGAATATGGATTCAGATCAATAATATTTTTTCGTAACAGTTTTTCAAGCTTAATCATAATGGCTGCTTATAATTAAAATATTTATTTAATCATAGAGTTTAGTCTCTGTAATCTGTTGATCAAGTCTTACTGCAGCGGCTATTTTATGAGCCAGGAGGTTTTCTGCTTCCGCAAATTGCTCAATAGCAGGATTCAGATTGAACAATCCATATCTGGATATTTCCTGGAAGCTGATAACTTTCTTGAAGCTCTCAAGTCCAATACCGCTGTAGGCACGGGCATACCCGTTAGTCGGTAAGGTATGGTTGGTGCCTGAAGCATAATCACCTGCGCTTTCAGGTGAATATGGTCCAAGGAACACTGACCCCGCATTCCTTATCTGAGCCACAAGGCTGTTATAATTCTCAACCATAATTATCAGGTGTTCAGGAGCATATTTATTCATCAGGTCAAGCATTTCTTCAATATTGTTCAGGAGTACAAGACGGCTCTGCTCAAGGGATTTTCTTGCTATTTCTTTTCTTGGAATTTTCTCAAGCTGGACATTCAAATGGTCTGACACAGCATTCAGCAAAGGTTCATGTGTTGTCAGCAGTAAAACCTGGCTGTCAGCGCCATGTTCTGCCTGTGATAACAGGTCAGCTGCGATGAATTCCGGATTTGCAGTCTTATCTGCCATTACAGCAATTTCGGAGGGACCTGCAGGAAGGTCAATTGCAACACCTTCAAGTGTTACAATTTGTTTTGCCATAGTAACATATTGATTACCGGGACCAAATATTTTATATACAGAAGGGACTTTTTTTGTGCCATAAGCCATAGCCCCGATTGCCTGAGCGCCTCCTATGCGAAAGATGGTATTTATACCCAGGAGTCCTGCAGTATATAAAATTGCCGGATTCACTCCTCCGTCTTTTTCAGGCGGGGTACAAAGGATCACTTCACGGCAGCCTGCTACAACGGCCGGGATTCCAAGCATCAGCACAGTAGACACCAGCGGGGCTGATCCGCCTGGTACATACAGGCCAACTTTCTCTATTGGTTCCGCCCTCTGCCAGCATTTCACTCCCGGAGATGTCATAATATCCCTGTAAATAATCTGCTGTGCCGCATGAAACTTTATGATATTCCCACGGGCTGTATTAATTGCTTTCTTTAATTCTTCCTTTATTTTGCCACCGGCCTCCTTGATCCATTCAAGGGGCACAGCAGGATCAGGTATATCCACACCATCATATTGCAGTGTGCAGCCCCTTACTCCTTCATCTCTTTCATCTTTCACTTTCTTTAGAATTGTGGAAACCTGCTGAAATAAATCTCCTCTGTCAAAGACAGGTCTGGAAATAATTTCAGCCCATAATTCACGTGGAGGATATTTGTAAATTTTCATTATTTAGGTATTAGGTTATAATTCAGATAATCATTTTTTCAATGGGAATGATCAGGATGCCCTGTGCTCCATTATCTTTTAACTTATCAATAACGTCCCAGAACCTGTTTTCGTTCAATACAGAATGAACGGAACTCCACCCCTTTTCAGCGAGAGGCATGACTGTCGGGCTTTTCATGCCGGGAATAATTTTAATAATTTCAGGGATTTTATCATCAGGAGCGTTCAAAAGAATATACTTATTATTCCTTGATTTCTGAACTGCCCTGATCCTGAAAACCAGTTTTTCCAACAGGGATTTTTTGTCAGGCTTCAACTCGTTATTAGCTACCAGGACTGCCTCAGAATGAAATGCTACATCCACCTCTTTCAGACCATTGCTGATAAGGGTGCTGCCAGAGCTGACAATATCCAGTATACCGTCTGCCAGTCCTATCCCCGGCGCTATCTCAACTGAACCATGGATCTCATGCACTTCAGCTTTGATATTATTATCTTCCAGGTATTTTCTGAGTATATTAGGGTATGATGTTGCAATCTTTTTATTATTAAAATATTCCGGGCCAGGATAGCCGATGTTTTTAGGTATTGCAAGTGACAGGCGGCATTTTGCAAATCCAAGCCGTTCAATAATATTCAACTGATATCCTTTTTCCACTATAATGTTCTCACCGACAATTCCTGCATCTGCAACCCCATCTGAAACATATTCCGGTATGTCATCATCTCTCAGAAAAAGTATGTCCAGAGGGAAATCCTCAGCAACTGCCATAAGTTTGCCGGTGCCATTAGGCAGCCTGATCCCGGAATCCCTTAATAACTCGATTGAT
>JBGPAO010000175.1:0-7255 GCA_041480755.1 Bacteroidia bacterium | reverse complement strand
GTTTGTTTTATTCAAGTTTCCTGATCCTGACTTCGATATCTTTTTCATTCTTCAACAACTCTGTAAGTTCTTTTGTGTTTGAGTTTCCATAATGATAGGGGTACAGAATTTTTGGGCGGAAGGCTCTGACAGCATCAGCAACCATCTCCGGTGTCATAGTATAAGGAAGGTTCATTGGCAGAAAAGCAACATCAATATTCTTAAGGCTCTTTATCTCCGGAGTATTTTCGGTATCACCTGCCACCAGAACCCTGATATTACCAAATGTCAGAATATAGCCGTTCCCCTGTCCTTTAGGATGAAAAGGTTCCCCGTCGGGACGCTTATGTTCAATGTTATATGCCGGAATTGCTTCAATGGTGATAGATTTAACTGTTTTTACATCCCCGTTTTTCATTACAATTGCGGATTGTAAATCTTCAAGATTATTCTTGCAAGCCTGGGTCATTATGACCTGAGTACCATCTTTAAGAAGCTGTTTAATAGCAGCGGGATCCAGATGATCGCCATGTTCGTGGGTTACAAGGATAAGATCGGCATCAGGCAAATTCTTATAATCTGCTTCCCGCGAGACAGGATCCACATGAATGGTCAGCCCGTTAAACTCAAACATCAGGGTGCCATGACCTATAAAGGTCATCGTTAAATCCCCCGAATTTGTTTTGATAACGTCTTTTTCGAATTTCTCCTGGGAAAACAGCCAGGATGAACTCATTGTCAGCATAAACAAGCTCATGATTGTTTTCATTATTTAAAAGATTTAGGCTACAAGTTGCCGGATACAGGATACAGGATACAGGATACAGGTTACAAGTTACAAGTTACAAGTTACAAGTTGCAAGTCTTGATCATATGTTTTTTAAAATACTCCATATCAGTGGCCTTTTTATTAAACTAATAACAATCGAAAAACTCCATATCTCCTGCAAAGTTATGACTTTTCAACCGAGAACATGTCAACCCCTGACTGACAGTCAGGGGCTCCAAAACCGAGAACTATTCCTTCTTTTC
The DNA here is from genome assembly GCA_041480755.1 of Bacteroidia bacterium. Taxonomy (GTDB): domain Bacteria; phylum Bacteroidota; class Bacteroidia; order Bacteroidales; family SM23-62; genus LJUQ01. The sequence goes on along the minus strand of JBGPAO010000175.1, from coordinate 6,244 downwards.
CTTCGGCTTTTTCGAGAAGGCCCTTACAAATCCGCTTCGCTGAAGGGCTTCAGAAGCTGCCTTAACTTCTATTATTGTTTCATTCAGATTGTTGACTATAATATTCAGGCTATCAGCAAAGACAGAATCAACAAGGAGTTTATTAAAAACACCCGGACCGGAATTCATTTTATCAGATATGCCAATCAGATTATTGGAAAATTTTTCAAGATTTGCGGTAGAATAATTCAAATTTCTGGTAGAAAGGAAAAGGTTGTTTATAAGGGATGTATCTGAAAGAAGACGGCCCACCACACCCTCTCCCCGATCAATTTTTTGAGTAATTCCTTCGATGTTTCGTGAGATTTGTCCCATTAAAATGCTTGCTGAATCAATTTCTGCCGCCAGAGAAGTATCGGCAAATAATCTTCCCATGAGCCCCTCACCCCTGTTCATCCGGTCAGATATCTGCTGAAGATTCTGACTGGAAAGGGTAAGATTATAAGCAAAAGTAGTATCAGTGAAAATCTTACCGAAAATACCTTCGCCGCGGTTAATCTTATTGGTAATATCGACAAGATTGGAGGAAACCGCAGAAATTCTTTCACTTGAAGTTTTTATTTCCCTGACGATATCATCAATTTCAACCGGCGGTATTGTAGGAAGGTTGTCACCGTCATCGATAGATTTCTCATCAGGACTTCCCGGCATGAGGACAACTATTTTACTTCCCATTAATCCTTCCGAAGCAATAGTTGCCATGGAGTTTTTCTTAATGAATGAAGTCACTTTTTCATTTATGGACATTTCGATTTTAACTGAGATATCGGAGAGGATTATCATCTTACTAACTGTTCCGACGTCTATACCAGTAAAACGGACATTGGCTCCGACGTTGAGGCCTTTTACATCAGTGAAAGTGGCAGTAATTTTAACATTCCGCTGGAACATGTGTTGCCGGCTGCCTATGAGATAAATTACAACGATAAACAGCAATACACCTGATACAATATAAATGCCAAGGCGAATGTTGCTTCTGCGTGTTGGTCTCATTTTATTAATTATTAAATAAAATAATTCCTGATAGTTAGATTTTCATGATTTTTAAGATCGTTAAAAGATCCGCTTGCAATAAATTGTCCATCATGTAAAATAGATATCTGGTCAGACACTGTACGGGCACACTTCATATCATGGGTCACAACAATAGATGAAGCAGAATATTTTTCCTGTAATCTTACTATTAGTTCGCTTATTTCATGTGAAGTAAACGGATCAAGTCCGGTCGTTGGTTCGTCATATAAAATTATTTCAGGATTCAGGATAAGTGTCCTTGCAAGACTGGCTCTTTTTCGCATACCGCCTGAAAGTTCAGATGGCATTTTTTCACTTGCCTCTGTAAGGTCAACATTCTCAAGTGCAATCCTGATAAGCTCCTGCATTTCTTTTTGAGGCAGTCCGGGCCTGTTTCTTTTCAAAGGGAAAAGCAGGTTTTCTTCAAGTGACATGGAGTCATAAAGGGCACCTTCCTGGAACAGATAGCCGATCCTAATCCTGAGTTCATTCAGTTCTTGTACAGGCAGGTTAAGCACATCTTTTCCAAGCACATTAATAGTCCCTGCATCTGGCAGGATCAGGCGAACCAGACACTTAATGAGGACTGACTTTCCTGTTCCCGATCGCCCTACAATTACAAGGTTCTGTCCTTTGTTTAAATCCAGGGAAATTCCTCTCAGTACCAGGTTGTCATCAAAAGACTTATACAGGTTAATCACCCGGATAACAGGATCAATATATTTAATATCATTTGTCATATAAGAAGTTCGCTTATCTGAACAGCGATCAGATCAATAATAAAGATCACAACTGATGAAATAACCACGGCAGAATTTGCTGCACTTCCCACACCCTGTGTACCGCCTGTTGTTGTGTATCCTTTATAACAACCAATCAGCCCGACAGCATACCCGAAAAAGAACGATTTGATTATTGCCGGGAATATGTCATAATACATTATATCCTGAAAAGACTGGTTAATAAACAACCTGACCGAAACATTTCCCTGAAGATTTATACCGAAAAAGGACCCAACCATTCCAACGGCATCGGCATAAATTACAAGTAATGGCATCATCAGGGTCGTTCCCATTACCCTGGTGGAAACCAGGAATTTCATCGGATTTGTTCCTGATACTTCCATTGCATCTATCTGATCTGAGACACGCATTGAACCGAGTTCAGCTCCAAGTCCTGAACCAACTTTTCCTGCAAAAATGAGTGCAGTGATAATAGGTCCGATTTCGCGCAATATTGATACACAAATCAGACCCGGAAGTTCAGCTTCTGCGCCTAGATCTTCCAGCATAGGGTAAGTCTGAAGGGTCAGCACAAGCCCCATAATAAATGCTGTAATGCTTATCAGGGCAAGTGTTTTGTAACCGATTAAATAGCATTGATTGACCAGCTCTTCTCCTTCAAAGGGCTTGCGAAACATTTCAAAGGTTGCTCTTCCGGCAAACCTTATGGTATCAGCCAATTCGAAGAAAAAATCCTGAAGATTGGTTTCTGATCTCTTCCCGGTATCTTTTTCCGGCATGGTTATATATTAAATTAACTACCTGAAATTTTCTACAGGGAATATAAAGTTAAGCAAAATCAGGGGTGATTTAAAAAAATGAATAAATTACTGTAACTTTGAATGAAACTTTGGGGGTGTTTCGAGCGAATCGGAACTGAGATAATACCCTTTGAACCTGATGCAGTTAGTACTGCCGGAGGAAAAAGTCACAGCCTCATTTCCGGTCCCCTGCCTGATTCCCCTGATTTAAAAATAATTTAATTTACGGACTCACCCCCTGTCGAAGAGAGTGAATTCGACAAAGATATTAGTAATAAAAGAACGTAATAATCTGGTATTTAATACAAGAGTAAAAATATATAAAAGAAGGAAAATGGAAAAAAGAATCTGGGATAATATTCAGAAAGTCAAAGCTTTGTCTCCACTGGTGCATAACATTACTAATTATGTTGTTATGAACAGTTCGGCAAATGTCCTTCTGGCTGTTGGCGCTTCTCCCGTTATGGCTCATGCAGCCGAGGAAGTCAGGGATATGGTCGGAATAGCAAATGCACTGGTTCTGAATATAGGAACCCTCAGCGCTGAATGGATTGATTCAATGAAAAATGCATTGAATGAAGCAAACAGGCTTGGTAAACCGGTTATACTGGACCCGGTGGGTGCAGGGGCGACAGGTTACCGGACCGGGGCTGCAAGAGATTTACTTAAGACAGGAAAAGTGTCAGTTATAAGGGGAAATGCTTCCGAGATTATAGCTCTTGTGTCAGCAGGTATTAAGACAAAAGGTGTGGAAAGTACAGAGAGCGCAGATAATGCCATTGTGAGTGCAGAACAGGTTCAGCGGGATAACAAATGTGTTGTGTGTGTAAGCGGTAAAATTGATTATATCATTTCCCATGAAGAAATTGCGGAAATCCATAATGGTCATGAAATGATGACCAGGATCACCGGGATGGGATGCGCCGCGACTGCCCTGATCGGTGCTTTTGCAGGTGTAATGGATAATTATTTTGAAGCAGCTGTCAGCGGCATGGCATTAATGGGAGTAGCAGGTGAGCTTGCAGCAGCAGAATCTTCCGGACCTGCAAGTCTGGAGCTGCACTTTATTGATAAGCTGCATAATATTTCAAGCAGAGAATTTTTTAATACAATAAAAATGAAAATTAACAGATATGTTTGACCTGTACTTAGTTACCGATGAGAAATTATGCCTGGGAAGGCCGGTCGCAGAAGTCGTTGAACAGGCTGTATCCGGCGGGGTAACTGCCGTGCAGCTTCGTGAAAAAGATTTAAATACAAAAGATTTCATCCAACGGGCAATTCAGCTTAAAAAAATCCTTTCAGCATACCATGTCCCCCTGATAATAAATGACAGGATTGATATTGCGCTGGCTGTGAAAGCTGATGGCATTCATGTCGGACAGAATGATATGCCGTATGAGTATTTTAAAAAGATTATTCCCCGCCGGATGATAAGAGGGCTTTCGGTTGAGACGCCTGAACAGGCTGCCGAGGCCGAGGAATATGAGCTGGATTATTTGAGTGCAAGCCCTGTGTTTTTGACATCCACAAAGACTGAGCTTGCAAACGAATGGGGTATTGAGGGTTTACGGGAATTAGCTGCAAAAACAAAGCATAAACTGGTTGCGATCGGTGGCATTAATAAATCCAATGCTGGAGAGGTCATAAAGGCCGGCGCAAAAGGCATTGCGGTGGTTTCTGCAATTTGTTCGGCACCTGATCCAATGAATGCTGCCAGAGAATTAAGATCCATCATCGATAAATTATTAAGAATATGATCAATCTTTCTGAACTTGGTGAATTCGGCCTTATTAAAAGGTTTTCACAACAGTTTTTAAAGGATTTGCCCGATGAATATACAGGCATTGGTGATGACTGTGCTGTTATTCCGCTTAATGAAAAGGAAGTTTTGCTTGTTACCACTGATATGCTTATTGAAGACAGCCATTTTATAAAGAATAAAATAGGTGCATTCGACCTCGGACAAAAATCGCTGATAGTCAATCTGAGTGATATCGCTGCAATGGGAGGGACCCCGGGCAGTGCATTCCTTTCAATCGGTCTGCCAGCAGGATCTGATGTTGAATGGATTGATAAATTTTTTAAAGGGATAAAAGCCGTATGTTCTGAATATGGTGTATTTCTTATGGGAGGAGACACAACAAGGTCTCCTGACAGGGTGGTGATAAATATTGTCGTAATTGGTAAAGGCATTCCGGCAGACATTAAGAGACGGTCCGCTGCCGTTCCGGGAGACATTATTTGTGTTACTGATTTCGTAGGAGACTCAGGCGGAGGGTTAAAGATTCTGATGAATGACCTGCCGGAAGATAAAGATTCAAAATACCTGGTTAAAAGACATAACTGTCCAAGGGCAAATGTAAACGAAGGGAAGTGGCTTTCAGAATGGAAAGAGGTCCATGCAATGATAGATGTTTCCGATGGAATTGAATCTGATATCCATCGCATAATAGAAAGCTCCGGTGTGGGTGCTGAAATTAACCTGGACTGGGTTCCTATATCGGAGGAATTAATGAGGACAGCGGAAAAATTCAACTGGAATGCCCATGAAATCAGTGTGACAGGAGGGGAAGACTATTGCCTTATGTTCACAGTTTCAGAAAAAAACCAGGATAAGATTTTTCGCAGCTTTGAAAAAGAATTCAAAAGGCCACTTTATAAGATTGGAAAGATAAGGGAGTCTGAAAGCGGCCTGACATTTTTATATGATGGGAAACCAACAGGACTGAAGAAGCATGGATGGGATCATTTCAGATAAAAAATCAGAACATTTTAATATCTGTGGTTTAATAATATAGCGTATAAATAAACAGTTCATGAAAACCTATAAAAAAGTCTTAACGATTGCAGGATCAGACAGCGGAGGAGGAGCAGGGATCCAGGCAGATCTGAAAACCATTTCATCACTCGGATGCTATGGCACATCAGTGATAACTGCAATCACAGCTCAGAATACACTTGGAGTAACAGGTATCCATCCAATCCCAACTGACATTATCAAAAAGCAATTGGAGGCTGTCCTTGGCGATATTGGTACCGATGCCGTTAAAATAGGGATGATTCATTCTGAAGAGATTATCAAAACGATTGCCCGGGCTCTTAAGAAATTCAGGCTTAAAAACATCGTGCTTGATCCTGTCATGGTAACCACCAGCGGAGACAAGCTGATTGAAGATAATACCGTTGATGCGCTTACCGGGTATCTTTTCCAACTTGCAGATATTATTACACCTAACATTCCTGAGGCGGAAATTCTTACCGGTAAAAAAATTATGAACAGGGAGGACATGACTGATTCTGCCTTTAGACTTCTGGATTGGGGAAGCAGCTCAGTTTTGCTAAAAGGAGGTCATCTTAAAGGGGAACTTTTATATGATATATTCATTCATAAAGACAGAAAGGATAACATAAGAATATTCGCCAACAAATTTATCAGTACAAATAATGTTCATGGGACGGGATGCACGCTCTCTTCTGCAATTGCATCATTTATGGCTCTTGGCAAAGACATGGAGACTGCAGTTGAAAAGGCCATTATTTACCTCCAGGGTGCTATTCAGCATGGGAAGGATTACAGGACCGGACATGGCAACGGACCGGTAAATCATTTTTATAAACCTCAAAAACTTATATAAGAGATGAAAT
>JBGPAO010000174.1:0-7279 GCA_041480755.1 Bacteroidia bacterium | reverse complement strand
CAAAAGAAAGTGTTGAACCGGTTTCTTAATAACTTCATTTAAGGGATGATCTGAAATAATAGGTTCCTGATCCTGCCTCAAATTCAGCGTACCTGTTATTGTACTGCATGAATTTTAATCCTTTCGCTTTTGCGGCAGGTTTATCACTTTCAAAAACGGATTCAGGATCAACTGCGGGGATATTAATATATGCTGTAGTATTTCCGGGGACGGTTACTTCCAGGTAAAAGGTATTGTTATCAATTCGCCATTTGCTAATAATTTCCCCCCGTATGGATTGGTACCGGCAGTTCACCCATTCAAGATCACCAACAACTGAAGGTTTAATAATGAAGGGATTGAATCCCACGGAATTAATGGATGGATAAATGCCACCCAGAGCCTTAAGGAACCAGTCACTTACAGATCCAAACATCGGGTGATTGTAAGAGATGCTGCCTCCTTCCCAGCTTTCCCATATAGTTGTTCCTCCATTTTCAATCATGTAGCCATAACCGGGAAATGTTTTCTGGTTCGTGATAAGAAATCCAAGATCATTCCGTTCGTAGGTCCGTAAAACGTCATACATCATTTTCGTCCCAAAAATACCGGCTGATACATGGCCGTTATTTTTTTCCGTGATATCTTTTTCAAGAATACCCAGAGCAGCCTGCCGATCTGATTCAGGCAAAAGATCATAATACAGTCCGAATGCTTGTGCTGCCTGTGTTCCGATATCAACTTTCCCCTGTCCTGCTACAACCATTTTATTAATGAAAGCTTTTTTTATCTCGTCAGCAAGCGCAGAATATTTCTCATGATCTTCAGATTTGCCAAGTATCCTGGCGAATTCAGACAGCAGCCGAACATGATGATAATAGAATGCGGTCGATGTGCATTTCGGTTTGGGATCAATGGTTTCATGATCACCGATCCCTTTTTCTATAATATAGTCCGGCGCCTGTTCCCGGATAAATTCAATAAGCCTTACTGTACTTTCATATTGTTCTGCAAGAAGTCTTGTATCACCATAATACCTGTATAATCTGTCCTGAAGGAAGGGATGCGCAATCATCCAGCCTATAGGGCCTGTATCTTCAGTAAGTCCTGCATCATTGATTCCGTTATAGGGTGCACACTCGGGCATTCCTCCCGATGGATGCTGGTCATCCTGAAAATCCCTGACAGCCTTTGTATAGAATCCCGACATATCATAATTGGAAATATAAGCTTCGCAGGCTGTAAACATATCCCCTCCATATCCGAATTTTTCGCGTCCCGGGCAGTCCGATTCAACGCTGAATACATTGCTAAGAAAAGTCCATTCGGCATTTTCCTGTATTTTATTGAAAAGAGTGTTGGAACATTCGAATTCACTGACGTCAGACAGGTCCGAATTCATGCGCAATCCTTCCAGTGTTTCCAGCGTAGGTTTCCCGGGGAAGCCGGTAATCTCTACATAACGAAATCCATGAAAAGTAAATCTTGGATTATAAACCTCTTCTCCTGTTCCTTTCAGAATATAGGTGTCAATCTGCCTGGCATTTTTCGGATGGCCCTCCCTTTGCTGGTAGTACCAGCCTTCCATTATATGGCAGGCAATAGTTGTAAGGTCATTCAGGGTGCCATCCTCATGGAGCAGTTCCCCATATCTGAGCTGTACTTTTGTACCTGCCGGGCCGTTAACCTTAATTCTGGCGCATCCTGCAAAGTTTTGTCCCATATCAACAATAAATACACCTTTTTCAGGCTCTGTGATTGCAACTGGTTTAATAATCCTGGTTATCCGGATAGGAGGCTGATTCTGGATAACAAGCCTGCCTCCGGGAGAATCAGTTTTTACTGCAGATGTCCAGTTATCGTCATTAAATCCGGGTTTATCCCAGCCCTCCTGCTCAAGCCGGGCATCATATTTTTCACCAAGATAAACGCTGTTCATCAGTATCGGCCCTTTACCTGCTTTCCAGTTATCATCGCTGACAATAACTTCCTCAGTGCCATCGGTGAACCGGACCAGAAGCTGCACCAGGCATTTTGGCTGTCCGGTTGTTAGCACAGTCCTCAGGTTCAGCCTGTTAAAAAGATAAAGCGGCATCGTATTATACCATCCGTTTCCAAGCATAACACCTATTGCATTTACCCCTGCCCGGACCATTTCTGTGACATCATATGTGATGTATTGAATCCTTTTGGAGTAATTGGTCCATCCCGGATCCAACATGTGATCACCGACTTTCTTTCCATTCAGGTAAGCTTCATAGTATCCCAGTCCGGTTATATAGAGCCGGGCCGATTGTATTTCCTTATTGACATTGAATTCTTTCCTTAGAAGGGGATTTGGCGTGTCGAGATATATTTCTGCTTCCGTTGCCGGAACTTTACTACCATCGCCAATCCATTCCGCATGCCAGTCGTCCGGATCAAGAAGGGCGGTCTCGAACCAGGCATTCTCACTAAAGAGTGCTGGCTTGCCTGTACGATCCCAGATCCTCACTTTCCAGTAATACCTGGTGGAAGAATTTAATGTTTTGCCTTGATATTCAATCTGTATATTTTCGGATGATTTGATCCGGCCGCTGTTCCAGATATCCCCCTTATTATCCTGAAGTATTATGGGATTGCTTGCTACAAGTAATTGATATGCCATCTGGTACTGTCCACGTTCGGTACCGGTTATTTCCCATGAAAACCTTGGTATTCTGGTATCTATCCCAACAGGATTATCTGAATATTCACATTTAAGATTTACCGGTTGCCCTGTATTCCCTGATCCTGCCGGTCCTGAACAGGAAGTGATTGATGTGAGAACATAAGAAAAAACAATGAACCTGAATGTCCTGTTTTTCATTACTTTATATATTATCGGTCATTACCAGCTTTCCTTTCACATTGGTGGTTTCAAGAAATCGGTAGCATTCTTTATCAGCCTTGAAATTCCTGATAGTGACATCCGTACCGTTTTTAAGATTTATGGCAGCATCCCTGCTTCCAATGCGTGCCTGCCTGCCGGTAAATCCATCAATCTCCAGACCGGTGAAGTTTTCACAATAAATGCCATTTGTAAAATAAGAAGCCAGGTTTTCCTTCCATGTGATGGCAAAATCTTCAATGGTTAATCCATCTGTGTAGCCAGCGTAAATCCCCGGTATATCATGACTGAAAAGTGCATCTTCATGTCTGAGTGTTGGCCGCAGGTCGAAGTTACCACCATATGTGTCCTCAAGTTCACTCTTCCTGATTGTCAGTTGTATATTTTCCAGGCTGATATTCTGACAATGGGTATCACTGGTCCCGTAAATAACAATACCTGTTTCACTGGTAGCTGTAATGTTAGAAAACTTTATATTGCTTACCACTCCTGCAGAGATACCATCTGACTGAGCAATAGCAGATACGTGAATGGGCTCTCCATTCCCCCACCAGTGTCCGGAATGGATACGGGTTTCAATAATTATATCGGAAAATGTTATATTCTCTATCGATCCTTCATCTCTTGAAAAAACGCCGATCCCTCTGTTAGATCCGTAAATGACAATATTCTGAAATGTGCAATTCCTGATGCTATTTTCTCCGTATCCGACTCTTATTCCGGCTGATCGAGACTGAAGGACACAATTAGTGACTGTCACATTCTCAGCATATCCTGTTTTATTCCCGATCTCCCTGCTGGCATAATCTGACGGAGTAATGCTGTCCCCGGTGAAGTAATCATCTGTGGCGAATCCTGTAACTATGATAGCATCATCACCTGCCCTGATGTCACAATCTGAAATCCTTATATTCCTTGAACTGGTGCAGTGTATCCCATCACTGTTAGGGATCAGGAGGTTATTATAGATGGAAATTCCGGTAACCAGGACATCATCGCAGTCTGCAATACGCATTGTCCAAACAGGAGAGTCTTTAAGAGTGATATCTTTAATCGTGATCTGTTCACATTGTTCCAGGACAATCATCATACCGGGACGTCTGTCATATTTAAGAGGACCATCAGGAGGGAATATATCAGCAGGAGCATACAGTTCACCCTGTCTTGTGAATTTCCGGTCGAAATCCTGTAACTCGTGTACCTGACCGTTTATATGGAATAATGACCCCTGCCCGTTAATCTCCCCTTCTCCGCTGATAGAAATGTTTCTTGCCCGGTATGCAAAGATCATCCCATGCCTCTTCCCTTCCAAAAGGTAGTCTTCGAGATCAGGACTGCCGGTCAGATGCGCTCCCGGTTCAAGATACAATTTAACATTGCTTAAGAGACGGATGGCTCCTGTAACAAAATCACCGGCAGGGATCAGGACAGTTCCTCCACCTTTATAGTTACAGGCATCAATAGCTTTCTGGATGGAGGTCGTATTAAGAGTTTTACCATCACCTTTCGCTCCGAAATCACAGATGTTGTAAAACGATTGATTTTTTGAAGTACAGCCAGCAACAAGGTAAAGAAACATGACTATAAGCAGATAGGCTTTTGTTTTCATATGGCTTTATTATTTATCCTGATTTATTCTTTATGGTTAGCAACCAGTACCTTGTACCCTGTACCCTGAGACCTTGTAACATTCTCTCCCGATTTTCATCGGGATTAGTTCGGCTAAGATATTTTACTTCGCTCCGCTTGTAAAATATCAGCCTCACTAACCTGTACCCCTATTCCGCCACCAGATCTTTGTAACTTATCAGTTTTATATTTCTTTCTTTAATAACTTCTTTAACTTTTTCATTTGTGTAAGTCTTTGTCACAAGATCCCTGTCAATAGCAACATTTTCGTAACCGATGTGTCCAAATCCCTGCATTTCAGGGGTGTCAAGTCCAGGATGCTCAATATAGATATAAGTATTGCCCGGCTCAAGTTTTTGAAGAGCGGTGATGAAATTATTGATTCTTTCCTCAAGTGTTTCTCCCTTTGCCGTTAGCGGGAACCTTTTAACACCAAAATCTGTTGTATTGATCTCCAGTCCATATTCTTTTTCCAGTTTATCGTATACTTCCTGGACTTTAGGATCCCATCCTGAACATCCCATATGGCATGAAAGATGACTGACACGGGGAACATTACGCAAAGCCATTTCAATTTGTGCGCGCATTTCCTGTTCAACTTCTTCAATTTTCCAGGCCTGAGACTTCAAAGCCTTATCTTCAGGGCGCTGGTCATTCGGCCAGAGCATTGGAAAGAAGTACCCATTCTGGTCTGTCAGGCTTGGGGCATTGGATACCGGACCCCATTTAACGTTTTCCCATTCACTGGTTATGGTGATATGAACCCCGACATCCAGCCCGGGATTGTCGGCGAGCATTTTCACAGCCTCAGGAAACCAGGCGCACGGAACCATAATCTCAACACTTTTTGCGATCCCTTCCCTGTAAGATTTTATGCAGGCGATATTCGCTGTATGAGCGGAACCGAGGTCATCTTCACGTATGATAAGGCGGATCTCGTCGGATCCGGTCTGTGCCAGACTGCAGGAAATTTTAAAAGTCGTTATTAACAAAAGTAAAGTGAAATGTTTCATGGGAAAATTTTAATTTATAACACGACAAAAAACGTTTCAGAAATATCGTCATCCCGAATGAGCGAAGCGACTGAGGGATCTCGTCTTATTAAAAGTGCTCTAAATCTTTGTTAATCTTAAATGATTCCGAGTTCCCTCCTCCCTTTGCTCGTCGGGATGACTTGTTTCTATCTAAGACTAAAGTTTAAGTCTTCTTAGTTATCCTCATTTCAATCCCCTGAAATACCTCAATGCCCCTATGTCCGCTTGATTTAATCCCAGGGCTTTGTCTGCCATAAGCTGTGCTGTTCCCGGATTTCCGAGGCCAAGATATCCAAGTGCCTGCCGATAATATCCTTGTGCACGGGTCTGGATTATCTCATGACGCTGCTTTACAGAGGAAAGATCTGCTGCCTGGTGAGGCTGGTAGACAGCCATTTCCTTGCCCTCTTTGATAAGATTATTGAGAATTTCCCTGGCTTCATTATTGCGTTTAAGCTTTTTCAGGGCGAGCGCTTTGCATAAATCCACTTCCGGCCAGCTGCCGGTACCCCATCCCATTACACTCTCAAAATTGATGAGCTGCAGATAGTCCTGTCTGGCACCAGCGGTATCACCGGCTTCCTGCCTGGCTAATCCACGGAAATATAAAGCAACTGCAATCTTTTCATCGCGAACACTTTCAAGATTGACAGGGAAGTTCATTGCAAGAGTGAAGTCTTCGATAGCGAGTGCACGGTTCCTTGTTCCGGTCGCTGGTTTACCTGTACCCAGCAGATCTATTCCGCGAAGGATATGAGCATCAGTCCACTGGACATGCAGGTTGATGTCAGAGGCTTCGGCAGCGTGGAAATGCCGGGTTGACAATATCTCAAGTGCTTTGCTGTAATTGGCATTCAGGTTCAGAAGGCTTATATACCGGGCCATGGCACCATCGGATTTTTCTGCTGTTGACCGGTGGTCCTGAAAGATTTTTAATCTTTCTTCAGGGGAGATACCTTTATATGCCAGGCAGCGGTCAAGTTCCTCCAGGTATAAAGGATCATTGGGATTAAGATCAATAGCTTTCTTCAGATGGATAATAGCGCTGTCCATTTCATCCATCCGGTTTGATTCGACAAATGCGGCATTTCGGAAAAGAATGGCCGACCCGCTGTCATACCTGATTGCTTTTTTCCATAACTCAAGGGCTTTCTGAGGCTGGAAATCACAATACAGGTTGCCAAGATAATAATATCCGGCTGCTTTTTCCGGGTTTTCAGCTATTGCATCCAGCAGGACTTTTTCTGATGCATATCCGTAAGGGAAACAATAGTCTGATGGCAGTTCATAGGCCTTCTTAATGCATTCATTCGATTTCTGGTTATCACCTGTCAGTTTGTAATAAAAGCCAAGGTAGAACCATATCATCGGGTGGGCATTCAGTTTGGTCTCCTCTGATCCGGCCGCAAGGTTCAAAAGCTCCACAGCATCTGCATACAGCCCGGCATCGGCGTAACGGCTTGCAGCCTCAAGAAAGTTATCAGGTTCATTCCTCAGAATACTGAATACCAGGGTCTTTGAATCATTTGTCCTGTTATTCAGAAGATACCTTTCAAAGGCTGAAACAAAATTTAAAGGATCTGCCCTGCGCAGCAGTTCGATCTGTTGCAGAGCCTCTTCATATTTCCCCAGTAGCCTGAGAATAATTGCCTTTAACTGCTGGGCCTCCAGGTTAAACGTATTTGCATCGACAGATCTCTGCGCATGTTCAAGTGCCAGGTTTAATTCGTTATTCCTGCAATCCATTAAAGCAAGCAAATAATAACCT
>JBGPAO010000173.1:0-7280 GCA_041480755.1 Bacteroidia bacterium | reverse complement strand
GGGTCCAGCATCTTTTCCATTTGGTCCAGGGAATAATCAACATCAAAGATCTTGCCCTGAAATGTTTTCATGAACGTGCTTCGCTCTACGATAAAAAAGTATTTTATTTCATCTGTCATAACCGATCTGCAATGTGAACCAAACTTTATGAAGAAACGGGTCTTATATTTTTTCACCAGCTGGTTATAAAGCAGGTCTATTTTTTTTTCATCTGTTTTGGCGGCAGGGTAGAGGGTTCTGAATTTCTCAAGCGATTGTGCCAGTGATCCCTGGTCAATGGGCTTCAGGAGATAGTCGACACTGTTCACCTTAAAGGCACGGATGGCATATTCATCATATGCTGTGGTGAAAATAACCGGGGCAGTGATTTTTACTGATTCAAATATCTCGAAACTGATGCCGTCATTAAGCTGGATATCCATGAAGACCAGATCTGGCTGCGGATTATTCAGGAACCAGTCAATTGAACCTTCAACAGTCTCCAGGGTGTCGAGGATTGTTATATCATACTGCTTATCAGAAAGCATTCGCTTCAGTTTTTCGGCGGCCGGCTTTTCATCTTCAATTATAAGTACTTTCATTTTATGCAGGGATTAAAGGAATTTTTACAATGAATTCGTCTTTCGTTTCAATAACTTTCATTTCCTTGTTAGTGATCAGCCTGAGCCTCTCCCCAAGATTCTTCAGTCCTGTGCCCGGGGAAGACTCAATGTTCAGCTTTTTCTGCAGGTTGTTTTTTACTGAAATGTACTCATCTTCCATGGAAATGGTGATTCTCAGCGGATTATCCCTCGTGGCTGAATTATGTTTCAAAGCATTTTCAATTAGTATCTGAAGGGATACGGGCAAAATCCGATACTTCTTCATGTCAAAGGGAAGAATCTCCATCTCCACTTTTTCTTCATACCTTATCTTCTGAAGGGAGAAATAATTGTTTACAAATTCAAACTCGTTCTCCAGACTTACTGTCTCAGCATTATGATTCTCGAGTACATACCTGTAGATTGATGATAACTGGTTGATAAAACTTTCTGCTGCCTGATTGCCGTTAATCAATGATGACAAAGTGTTCAGACTGTTAAACAGAAAATGCGGATTTACCTGGTTCCGTATCGTCTCATACTGAAATATCAGCTTTTCTTCCCTGAGTTTCTGTTCAATTTTCAGCGAGTCCTGCCATTGGAAATAAAAAAATACGAGACTCCCGATAAGAATACCTATAGTCGCACCCACAAGCCAACCTCTGGATCCAACTAACATATCTCTCATAAGGTTTGAAAGATCGTAACCATTTCTCAGATATGCAAAAAGAGTCAACAGGAAAAAAATTATACCGCTGATGAGGAGTACAATCAGGAAGAAAGCTACGAGGCGCAGTATTATTTTCTTTGAATATCCCTTACCGGTTTTGATTTTTTTTATATCGATGAAACGATACCCTAACCAGAAACCAATTTCAATCAGGAATATGATAATAAGGGTGCTGAACAGGAACTTCTTTGTGAAAATATCCTGACCAACAAAAAACGACCATATCGTTGAAAACAGTATACCCCCCAGTATGATCTTTAATTGTAATGCTATTTTCTGCGTTTTCATTTTAATGATTCTTTTAATAAATGATGCAGCAAATTTCTGTATGAAAATTAAGGGATAAAAATAAATTCTGCAGAGTCGTTATAACAGGTGTATGAACCGTATATTTTTCAGACTAAACTGGAAATTGTCAGAAATGATAAAATAAGTTCACTCTGAAAACCAGACCAATTATTTCATAAGCCAGATGCGGATTCCGTAAGGATCCAGTTTAAGCTGCAGCTTATATTTTTTAAAATCCGAAAAATCCCGGGTCACAGTTCCAAAGAGCAATCTCTTTGGATTACTGTTATCGGGGAGTTCTTTATTAGTTACATCCGTTTCCTGGTCCTCGCCTGAAAGATTCATTGCAACAAGTATTTTCTGATTTTCATCCCATCGGAGAAAGGTGATTACCTGGTCATTTGAATTATCAATGAACCTGAAATCACCGTTACAGATAGCAGTATTGGACCTGCGCAGCCTGATCAGCGTAGCGTAAAAGTTCCAGAGCGAACCTGGATCTGCTATCTCTTCCTCCAGCGAGATGCCATCATTGTCTTTCAGGCTGGTCTGATCCCACCAGGGTCCGGAATTTTTATACCAGAGGGACATGCCTTTACCATCTACTTTACTGTACCATTCGAAAGCTTCCCTGATAGGAATGTGATTGCCGTCAGACATATTAAATGATCCGACGCTTCCGGTCATTCCAATTTCCTGGCCGTAATAAATTGATGGCACTCCTTTCAGTAAAAGAATAAAAGCGGCTCCGAGTTTCATTTTCCCGATGTTATTCCCCACTGCAGATGCGAAGCGTTGCATATCGTGGTTTTCAATAAATAATATCTGGTATTTATCTGCAGGCGTAAGCAATAGTGTTGAATCGTATTTATTAATGATCTCGCGTTTATTAAAACTTTTTACTGCCATATTTAATCCGAAAGCAAAGACAAGGTCAATGCCGCCCTGTTCATAATATTCCAGCCCCCAATCTGCACCCCAGTTTGCCTGTTCCCCCATGATCTTTAAATCAGGATTCACGGTTCTAAGATCGTCAAATAATGGTTTCCATAAAGCAGAAAACAAACCGGTAATTTTTCCTTTCCAGTCGAGATCGCTCATCATATGATCAATCCTGAAACCATCCACTCCATCCTCAAAATTGCCGTCATTGTTCGGATCCACCCAGTATTTAAAGAGGCTATGAACATAAGTCTGGAATTTTTCACCAAGGAGATTCAGTGTTGTGATTTTCCTGACAGTTCCGTCATAGGAGAGAAGTTCCGTAATACCCCAGACAATACTTTCAGGCTGTGAATTTCCGGGGCCGTTATAGATCATGTAACCGGAATATTCCGATGACGGATTGAGGTAAGAATCTTTGTACCAGAGATGATCTTCGGTGATATACTGGACTTCCATATCCATATATATTTTCATGCCCCTGCGATGAACTTCCCTGACCAGATTAAAATAATCCTCCTTGGTTCCAAATTCAGGATCAATTGTTTCAAAATCAGTAGGAAAATAATTATGATAGAAAACAGAATTGTACAATGGGAGCATCAGAATAGAGGTCACTCCTAGTTCTTGCAAATAATCGAGCTTTTCAGTCAGACCGGCCAGGTCTCCATGCTCGTCTCCGTTGCTGTCGTAAAAACTCCGCTGGAAAACATGGTAAATAATCTCGTCCGGGACATTTGCAGTCTGGTAAGGCTTTGTCTTATCTGCACAGGCTGTAATCATTAAAATGAAACAGGATAAGAAAATATGATAATATACCCATCGTTCGATTTTCATTATTTTTTCTTGTTATTCTTAAATTCGATCAGTTCAAGGTCGAGGTCGTCCACTTCAAATGCAATATGCGGGATAGTCGGTTCTTCGTGATTTTTTCGCTTCACTTACTCTCCTATAATTTTTATCAGCTTTCCTGCCTGGACTTTATCAGTTAATGCCATATTATTCAACAAAGAAGTTTCATCCATTTGTGCTTTCTTGACCCCCAGGCTGGTGAATGTTTCAGAAAGTGTTCCTGCGCGTTCTACCTTCTTTACAAGTATTCTTTTTGGCCTGACATTTAGTTTTGCAGGGTCAGTCAGCTTATTGAAGGTTGACATATTTGATTCAAATACTTTGTTATAAGTACTGAAATCAGCTTCAGCAGAAACGCCATGGAATACATAATAAGTACTGCTGTAATCAATAAAATAGGAGAGAACCATGATAGTCTGTTCCTGTCCGGTTGATTGGTCCTTTGAGGTCTGTTTCGATACTGTAACAATTGCAGGCATCCCATTGACGGTTTTTTTCTCGCTGTTCACGAGTGTCAGTCCCAATTGCTTAAGCGTCGAGTCCGCTGCTGTCTGTAATGTTTTTTGCCCTGCTATGGTAAAGACTATCAAGGCTTTTCCATCCTCCGGTCCTATATTTACCTGGGTTGGCAGATTTTCGTATTTCCATCCTGTTGGAAAAGAAAACTTAAATTTGAGTTCAGGATGATAGAATATATTCCCTTCGACATATCCCTGCCTTGGATCTTCACCATATACGATGCCATCAATCATATGCAGATAATTGTCAGCATTTACCTTCCATGGAGATAATTTAAGACTGTCCTGCCATTTTTTTGCATCCCGGTTTACACTGTTATAGCGATCTCCGGGATCGGGATGTGTCGACAGGAAGGTAGGGACACCGCCCTCTGATTCAGCCATGCTCATTTTATTTAAAACCTGGAAGAAATCCGCCATTTTTTTTGCATCATAACCGATCTTTGAAGAATATTCAACTCCAAGGGCATCTGCCTGGACTTCATCATCACGGCTGAACTTCAGGAAAAGCAATTGCATACCCTGCATTGCATAATCTGCATATTGTGCAAACTGTTTCGAAGCGATCATACCGGTTATTACTAAAAGTTGACCCACTGTCTGTTTGGCTTGCTGAGTGACTGAATGACGGGCTGCTATATGTCCCATTTCGTGACCAAGCACACCCATCACTTCTGCTTCATTGTTAAACTGGGCAAGAATACCACGGGTAAGATAGACATATCCTCCGGGTGTTGCAAATGCATTAACCACAGGTGAATCCAGAATCTTAACATGGTATTCGAGCTTGGGCCTGTGTGAAATTAATCCCATTTCATTAGCTTTTGTCTGGACGAAAGATGCCAAGTCAACATCTTCATATGCTCCGAATGTTGCCAGAACCTGGGGGTCATACTGTGCTCCAAGGGCAATTTCCTGGGCTTCAGACATAAAAACTAACTGTCTTTTACCGGTTACCGGATTGACGGCACACGAAATAATCAGCAGAAGGTCTGCTATAAATAACGAAATAATGATACGGATATTCAGCCTTTTCATTTGTACTGATTTTTAATATTTAACTAAATATAATATACTTTAAGATTAACACTTAACTATTCTTATGACTCACCCGGGATAACATATTCAGGGCTATTATTATGATATAGACATAATAATTTATTACATACAGGCGCTGCCATGATCCTTTATATACTGAGAGAAAATTATCCGGTGCGGTTACCAGCCGTCCGATCCCAAATAAAATAATCCCGATTAAGCCAATGAAAAAGATAATTATTGAGATCCATTTGAAATCCGGCAATACTTTTAACATATATAGCGGAAACAGCATTATCGCTGTTACTCCGACTCCCCCTATAAGATTATGCACTATCCCGATCCAGGTATGCGACTCACCCGCTTTATCAGCCGGGAAAATCCCTGAAACCAGTCCTTCGCCAAATCCATATAAAATAAGGAGCCATGAGATGATGACAACGGTTTCCTTTTTATCCTGGTAGGCAAACCGAATTCCCAGTGCAAAAATTATTATCAGTATGCCCATCGCTATCCAGCAAATTGCTACTTCCTTAGCAACCGGACTGGATGAAATACCCATCTGACTCATAGTACCCTTAAACTGGCTGTATCCATCGATCCGGTTTCCCAGGAAGAATGTGGCACCCAGGTCAATTAAACAGCCCAGGATTCCTGCAATGGCAGCAATAATTATAATTGCTTTTCTGTGATTCAGTATTGATTCAATCATAAAGGATTTTTATTATTTGAATATTATCAGGTTCATATACCCGATTCGATTAGTTGAATAGTCAATTCGACTCCATTTACTTTTTGAAGTCTTTGTGAAATCTCCAGAGCATTTTTTTTGTATTTATCATCAGTGACACATTCAGAAATAGCTGAAGAAATTGATTCTGCTGTCATTTTTTTAAAATCACAGGTCTTTGGCCCCAATCCTAATTTAACAATTTGATTTCGGTTATCAAATTGATCACCCATAAAAGGAAATGCTGCCTGGGGAATACCCGCTCTGGTTATTGCTGCCATGGTACCTGTTCCTCCATGATAAATGACAGCTGCCATTCTGGGGAATAGTAATTCAAATGGCATTTCATCAACATATAAAATATCAGGAGCATTGGTTTCAGGAAATTCAGCCCATCCTTTTGAAATGATCAGACGCTGATTTGAAGCTTTGCTGACCTGCTCAAAAATCTGACAATATTTTTCAGCATTCACGATAGGATTACTTCCAAATCCGATATAAACAGGAGGTCTCCCTGAATTGATGAATGTATCGACTTCAGCCGGTAAACCGTTTTTTGAAGGCAGCAGCATAAAACCAGTCTGAGTAAAAGCAAATGCCAAGCCGTCACGTGCTGTATTTAATTCTTTGTCGCAGGCAACAATAACATTTTCACCCATCCAGTGTGCCCAGATATCTTTAATCGGTGGAAGCCCATAATTAGCACGTTGTTTGTTTATAAAACCTTTCATCATCAGGTTCATTATCATTCTGCCAAAACCGAACATCATACGGTTTTTAACCGGATCATCCTTCGTGGTACCCAGTATAATAGGATAGAAAGCTACAAGACGGTAAGGTACCTTTAATATGTCAGCCGCAGTCTGAACACCAATTACAATTCCTGCTCCCAACACCAGGTCTGCACCTTTGATTTTTTCAGGTAAAAGGTTTATCTGGTCCCTGATAATTTTTTTCCCCTGACCAGGAGAAATTTTTACTGCAACTCCGCCTGTTTGTTTTTCAGGATTTTCTTTAACAGCTCTCTTAATTTCTGGACCGAATGTCACAAACTGACAATTATATTTCCGGGCAAGTTGTTCGTTTTCGGATGGAGCACAAATAATGACTTCGTGACCTTTCTTAATAAGGCCTGTGGCCAATGCAATCATTGGCTGGACATCGCCTCTTGTTCCAAGTATGACACATGCAATTTTCATAGGTATTGTTGTTTATCTACTCAGGTTGCTTATTCTCAAGGCGTTTCTTAATTATATCAAATAACGGATTGTCCATTCTTGGTACTCCTGGTTTTTCTCCCCGATCCTTAGCTTTCCAATATTCCGATGGAAGTCCTTTTGTTCCTAATTCATAATCGTAACCATCCCATTCATCCTCCCTGTATGAATAGAATGCCCAATGATATTTTCTGTCCTCCAAAATTGTAATAACATCTTCTAAATATTGCCCTGCACCTTCATTTCTTCTCATACAGCCAAATTCTGCCGCAACAATCCGGTTTGCAGGTATGGAATTTTTTTCAACCCATCTGTAAAATGGTTCAAAATACCTGTTCATTGTATTTTTATCCCATAATACAATGCTGTTTCCGAATTCTATAT
>JBGPAO010000172.1:0-7288 GCA_041480755.1 Bacteroidia bacterium | reverse complement strand
CTGTACCATGTTGAAGTTCTGCCTATAAATCTCATTCCAAGAATAAAGCCTTTAAGTTCAAGAACATTTGGGTCTTCCTCAAACCACATAAAACAATCATATGTGTTTCCGCTGTCCGGATCATAGATTCTACCTTTATCCCATTCTTCTTCTTTGATGTTATAAACAAAATTTTTTAATAATGGTAATCCCATTATAGTCCTTTTCTGAAAAGCCGGATCTGGATTCTCATCATCAACTTTCACAGTGCCATCATCTTCAAATGGCTCATCTAACCAGATAATGGTTCCGTTATATTTACCATTTGAAGACTTGACTATCTGAACCTGGGCATCTTTTTTTTCGGTTAACCAGAATCCAATAATCCGGTCTGCCTGAGCTGCAACCTGGAATGCCAGAAAAAGAAATGCAGCGAGAAAGAAAATAGTTTTTTTCATAGCGAAAAATGTTTGGATTAATTTGGGAGTGTTAAAATATACTATTTTTTTTAATTCCTCATAATTTCTGAAGATTTATCATTTTCTTTCATAAATGATATATGCATGGGGAAAATCATTCTCTCCATCCGGTCCCCAATTTTCTCTGCTGATCTCGCGCCATTCGTCATAATTAATATCCGGGAAAAAGGTATCAGCCTCAAATGATTTGAAAATCCTTGTGACATACAGTTTATTTGCATACCTGAAAAACTGTCTGTATATCATTGCTCCCCCGATTACAAAACATTCCTCTTCCGGAGGACACAACTCAAGTGCCTGATGAATGGAATTAACCATAAGACACCCCTGGAACTTTTCTTCAGGTTTATCGCTGACCACAATATTAGTTCTTCCGGCAAGAGGCCTTACCGGAAGTGAAAGGTAAGTATTCCTGCCCATTATAATCTTATGCCCCAACGTGATCCTTTTAAATCTTTTCATATCAGACGAAATATGCCATAACAACTTATTGTTCATGCCTATGGCATTGTTCTCAGCGATTGCGACTATGATAGAAATACTCATATTTAAATTCCAGACTCGAAAATTCTAGATTCAAAAATTCAAGATGCCAAATTAATAAATTCCGGATTTGTCATGCGCTGGGAACCTAAATTTGAAAATATCCTTTGAATTTTTAAAATCTTCGAATCTTTAAATCATTTCAGACAGAGATTTCTCCCCTGATATGGGGATGGGGATTATAGTTTATCAATTCAAAATCTTCAAATTTAAATCCAAATATATCTTTTACTCCCGGATTTAATTTCATTTCCGGCAATTTCCTCGGTTCTCTTGAAAGCTGCAGTTTAACCTGTTCAATATGATTAAGATATATATGGGCATCACCTAGAGTATGGATAAACTCATAAGGTTTTAACTCCAGAACCTGAGACATCATCATCAGAAGCAGTGAATACGATGCAATGTTGAAAGGCACACCCAGAAAAATATCAGCGCTTCTCTGATATAGCTGACATGATAATTTATCTCCTGATACATAAAACTGAAACAGAATATGGCAGGGAGGAAGGGCCATTTTGTCAATATCACCAACATTCCAGGCACTGATAACATGCCGTCTTGAATCAGGGTCATTTTTCAATGCATTCAATGCAAGTGATATCTGGTCAATATTATTTCCATCTTGAGCCGGCCAGCTCCTCCACTGATATCCATAGACCGGACCAAGCTCACCTTTCTCATCCGCCCATTCATCCCAGATCGTAACATTGTTATCCTGCAGGTATTTTATATTTGTTTCACCTTTAAGAAACCAGAGCAGTTCGTGAATGATCGAGCGAAGGTGAAGCTTCTTTGTTGTTAAAAGAGGAAATCCTTCCCCCAGATTGAATCTCATCTGATGTCCGAAAATACTGATAGTCCCTGTTCCGGTCCTGTCAGCTTTCGGTTCCCCATTTTTAAGTACGTGTGATAATAGATCAAGATACTGTCTCATAATAAAACGGATTTCCTGAAAACAAATAAAAATACTGAAATATCAAAGATTGATGAAAGGTGAATTGTTTTTCATTTACTGATTAATTGCCGGACTGTTAATTCAATTATTTGATTATTAGAGCTTTAAAATGATAGAAGTGTGGAAAAATAACTGATAAATTTTTATCTTTTACTTTTTTCTTACCTTAGCCTAAGCCTTCTTATTTAATAATTCTATCATGAACTCATTCTGTAAATATTTACTCATCGTTATTGGTCTTGCAGTTCTCGGATATATTCTTTGGTATTTTTCATCAATAGTTGCTTATATTTTAATTGCGGCAGTCCTGGCTCTCATTGGGGGACCGGTAGTTGACCTCCTCAATAAGGTGAAAATAAGAAAATTCAGGATTCCCAAGGCTTTAAGTGCGGGGATTACAGTGATTCTTCTATGGGTACTGGTAATAACTTTTTTCAGGATATTTGTGCCATTGATTGCAAACCAGACTAATGAATTATCCCGGATAGATACAGGTGCTATATATCAGCTATTTGAAAAGCCTATTAACTGGCTGGAGAATATTTATAATAATTATAATCTGGGTGGTGATGAAACGCATAATTTTGATGAGTTTATAAATTCCAGGATCAAGTCAGTGATGAATATTTCCTTTATTACCAAATTTTTTTCCTCAATATTCGGAACGCTTGGGAATATCTTTGTTGCAATTTTTGCTATTTCATTTATCCTGTTTTTCTTTTTAAAAGATCAGTCAATGTTTACTAACTCGTTAGTACTGCTTATTCCACAAAAACATGAAACGTCTGTCCGTCACGCGATTGAATCTACACAGAAGTTATTAATGCGCTATTTCATTGGTATTTGCGTTGAGATTACAGCAGTAATGATAGCTATTACAATAGGTATGACTATTGTCGGACTTGGATTCACACATGCCCTTGTGATAGGTCTGGTTATTGGTTTGTTAAATGTTATTCCTTACCTGGGACCATGGCTGGGAGGTATAATAGGAATAATTATTGGAGTTGCCAACAATCTTGGTATGGACTTAAGAACAGAAATGCTGCCTATGGCAGGATATATGCTTCTGGTAATATTGATTGTTCAGATTATTGATAATAATTTATTGCAGCCATTGATTTTTTCAAGCAGTGTAAAGGCTCATCCACTTGAGATTTTTCTGGTGATAATGATCGCTGGAACCCTGGCCGGGATCCCGGGAATGATATTGGCTGTTCCGATTTATACGGTATTCAGGGTATTTGCCAAGGAATTCTTTAACACAATCAGAGTTGTTAAAAAAATTACCGAGGATATATGATCCTTATGACTGGCAATTTTAATATATTTAGATTTGAATTTGCCATTAAATGAACTATTTAAGGACATTCCTGTTTTTATTCTTTATTAATTTTCCATTTTATATCACTGGACAGAATGTTTATTTTCTGGCAGATACGACTAATGGTTGTGATTCTCTCAGAGTAAAATTTCAGTTTTTCAACATTACATTCCCTGATACTGTATTAACAGTAGCCTGGGATTTTGGTAATGGAGAATTATCAATAGGCAAATCTGACCAGGTGGTGGTATATAATTCGCCGGGACTTTACTCTGTATCGATGGTCATAAACAATAATACAATTTTTCGCAGACAGGATTATATCAGTGTATATCCTTCACCTGATCCCGGATTTACTTATTCTGATTCACTTGAATTAGGTTCCTATACGATTGTATTTAACAGTTCAAATCAAACGGTTGACACAATAAGCTATTCATGGATCTGGCAATTCGGGGATGAAGAAACCGCCAATACGCATTTAGTTATTCATACTTTTCCCGCCAACGGGATATATTTGACCAGATTAACAGTCACCAGTGAAGCGGGTTGTTCAGCCGGTTCATTCCAGGAAATAGAAGTGACAGATGTTCTGAAATGGCCTAATGTCTTTACACCGAATTATGATAATATAAATGATAATTTTGTAGTGTTATCAAACGGTGTGACAGTATATTCAATAAGGATTTACAGCAGGTCGGGTATACAGGTTTACCGTGCAGAATCCCCTACAATAATCTGGGACGGCAGAAATCAATCCGGTCAGGAACTTCCTCCTGATATTTATTTCTTCACAATAAAATCATTGGATGACTCCGGAAGCCGGGAACGAAGCGGTTTCGTCCATCTCTACCGTGAGAAAGGGAAATTATAATCTGTAGTATTTGACTTTTCAGCTCTCCGCCCTTCGCTCTCCGCTCTTCGCTCCCAGCTCCATGCTCCATGCTCCATGCTATAGAAACCTCTTCGAAAGATATCCAAATAACCATGTCGTGAAAAAAGAGAATGAGCCATAAACCACCGGCACGAGCGCCATTTTATAATTATCAAGCAGAGTACTGGCAACAAAAATTCCCAGTGTACTATTTTGCAGTCCTACCTCAATTGCAATAGTAAACCGGTCTCTTTTTGAGAGCTTAAATAATCCGGGAAAATAAAAACCTGCGAATGTCGACAGTACGTTCAACGCGATTGCAAAGGGTAAAATGTACAAAAATTTGGATAGCTCCAGTCCGCTTTCACCTTTTTCAAAGAAAATTACTCCTGCATAGACAATGAATAGTAAAACAGGAAGTATGTATCGTAACGGATTCTCAAGTTTACCTGCAAAATTTTTATTCCATCTGCGTATCAGTACACCTGCAGTTGCCGGCAAAATCGTTATTAATGAGATATTCATAACAGTGTTGAGGAATGACAGTGAAATCATTGCATCCTGGGACAGGAAAACATTGAGTGCCAGTTTGATAAGCAGAGGGATTGTAAATACGGTTATTATTGAATTAATTACTGTTATGGATAAGGAAAGAGTTACATTCCCCCGTATCATATAATTGACCAGGTTTGATGTGGCTCCTCCCGGGCAGACAGCAATAATGATAAGTCCGACGGCATATTCTGCATCCATATGTGTGATCAGGGCGATGGCAAAAGCAATAATCGGCAGAAGTAGCAGCTGGCTCAGAAGTCCGATAATGACATTAAACGGTTTGACTGCGATATTTCTGATATCATCGAAAGAAATGGATAATCCCAGTCCAAGTGTAATGATGGCAAGAGTTATGGGGAGGAAGATATCTGAGAAAATAGTAGGGGACATGATTTATTGAAAAATGTTTTGCGAAAGTAATATTTTTTTATCAGTAAATTTTTGATGGCAACCGGTCCTTCAAATCAATCCTGGATCAGAACGAATTAAAAATAATTAATACCCCTGACTTCTTCCGGATATAAAGGAAAATAATGATTAATTGATTATTTTTGATGCATATATAAAATCCCGGTGCGTACGAATATTTTTATGCGGATTTTCAACTTTTACTACGAAGGTTTCCGAAGTATGACCGTAGGGAAAAAACTATGGATAATTATTTTCATCAAGCTTTTTGTTTTTTTTATAATTATGAAACTGATTTTCTTTCCCGACTTCCTTAATTCGAAGTTCAAAACAGACCGGGAAAAGAGTGATTATGTACTGGAACAACTTGCTAAATAAATGTGAACATGATTGATTCTATTGATTTTTCACTGGTTAACTGGTCGCGCGGGCAATTTGCCCTCACAGCATTTTATCACTGGTTTTTTGTTCCGCTAACGCTTGGGATCACTTTTATAATTGCAATAATGGAGACAATTTATGTGCGGACCGGTGATGAAGAATGGAAGAGAATAACCAAATTCTGGATGACCCTGTTTGGGATCAATTTTGCAATTGGCATAGCAACCGGACTGATTATGGAGTTTGAATTCGGTACGAACTGGTCAAATTATTCATGGTTTGTAGGTGATATTTTTGGTGCCCCGCTGGCAATTGAAGGAATAATGGCCTTTTTCCTTGAATCAACTTTTATAGCGGTTATGTTTTTCGGATGGAATAAGGTAAGTAAAAAAGTTCACCTTTTATCGACATGGCTGGTAGCAATCGGAGCTAGCCTTTCTGCTTTATGGATTCTGGTAGCCAATGCATGGATGCAATATCCAGTAGGCATGCAATTCAATCCTGATACAGCAAGAAATGAAATGATAAGTTTCTGGGATGTGCTCTTCTCACCGGTTGCCATAAATAAATTTCTGCATACAACAGCGAGCGGGTATATTCTGGCATCAATTTTTGTCATTGGGATAAGTTCATGGTTCCTCCTTCAGAAACGTGAAATCCAGTTTGCAAAAAGAAGTATGATTATCGCATCTGTTTTTGGATTTTTATCCTCAGTTTATATAATAGCGACCGGAGACGGTTCTGCCCGGCTAGTGGCAATAGCACAGCCTATGAAGCTTGCTGCCATGGAAGGATTGTACAATGGATATGAAGGAGCAGGACTGGTTGCAATAGGTCTCCTTTCACAGGAAGAAAAAATTCAGGGAAGCGATAGAAGCGAGGATTTTTATTTTAGAATAGAAATACCAAAGCTGCTTTCATACATGTCTTATCATGACTGGAATGCTTTCGTGCCTGGTATCCTGGATCACATTAATGGTAACTCAAAGAGAAATATTTTATCAGCTGCTGAAAAAATCGAACGCGGCAAATACGCCAGGGATATTCTTCGTGAACTGAAGGAAACAAAGGAGTCAGGGGACAATAAAAGATATGAGTCACTTAAGGCAATGTTTTCAGACGAAAATTTTAAAAATGAGTACTTCAGGTATTTTGGATATGGTTTTATCGATGATCCCGGGAAACTTGTACCTAACGTCCCTCTGACGTTTTACAGTTTTCACCTGATGGTGGGACTGGGATTTTATTTTCTGGTGTTTTTTATAATAACATTTGTTTTAGTTTACAGGGGTACCATGGATCAGAAAAGGTGGTTTCAACGACTTGCATTGATTACAATTCCCCTGGCATACCTGGCAACCATGTTAGGCTGGACTGTTGCAGAAGTGGGCCGGCAGCCATGGGTTATCCAGGACCTGATGCCTACTTTTTCAGCCGTATCAAAGCTTGATTCTGCAACTGTCCAGGTTACTTTCTGGCTGTTCCTGGTGATCTTTACAGCACTATTAATAGCAGAAGTTAAAATCATGACTAAACAAATTAAAATCGGACCAAAAGAAGGAGGACAATAATTATGTTTGAGAACCTGTCATACCTGGCCCTCCAGCAATATTGGTGGATCATTATTTCTCTGCTGGCAAGTTTCCTGGTATTCCTGATGTTTGTTCAGGGAGGCCAGACACTGATATATACTCTGGGGAAAACAACAGTTGAGAAAACGATGATTGTTAATGCCCTGGGCAGGAAGTGGGAATTTACCTTTACCACACTTGTTACATTCGGAGGAG
>JBGPAO010000171.1:0-7314 GCA_041480755.1 Bacteroidia bacterium | reverse complement strand
CACATGTTAATTTAAAGACGGCCGTAGAGGACCATCCACTGAATTGTTTCTCCTGTCACCTCTATACCCGTAAAAATGGATTTATTGCAAAGCTGATTGATGTGGATTATTATTCGCCTTTTAACCTTACCTTATCTAAGGACGGAACAAAATTATACGTTGTTGCTGAAGAAGGTAATACATTGCTGATAGCTGAAACTAAAAGCAGAAAGGTATTACATAAGATTAAGGTTGGCAATCACCCTTACAGTGTTATTCTCGATAATACTGAAAGAAAAGCCTATGTCAGTAATCAATGGTCTGATAATGTTTCAGTTATTGATCTGCTTGAAATGAGAGTAACAGATACCATTAAAACAGGTAATGGTCCTGCAGGGCTTGCCCTGAGTTCAGATGAACAATCTCTGTATGTTGTCAATTCATATTCCTCCGATTTATCTGTAATTGATCTTCGTTCCGGAAATGAACGAAAAAGGTTATCAACCGGGAATAATCCAACAGGGATCCAGATGTCTCCTGACGGGAATATATTCTACGTGACAAGCAGGCGTGCACTTCTTGCACCTTACGGTGAAGAGTTAGTTTGTGAGCTTACAGTTGCAAATGACAAAATGCAAAGAGTCATAGAGCGGAAGGATATTAAATCGGCCTATATGATGGAAAATATTGCCTTTACTCCCGGTGGAGATCTGGCGCTGATACCACTAATCAGGCCAAAAAACCTTGTTCCTTCCATACAGGTAGAAAAAGGCTTTATGATGACCCATGGCATCGGAATAATCGAACAAAAACCGGATGGAAGGACAATTCAATTATTACTAGATGAACCCAATGCTTATTATGCTGATCCATTCGATATAGTTATTACTCCTGATGGAAAGCGCGCCTTCGTATCTCATGCAGGTGTTGATTGTATTTCGGTAATAGATATCGACTCAATCAGGGCACTGATCTCTGAATCCACTTCTGAAATGCTTGATTACTATTCCAATCACCTGGGGATCAGCAAGCGGTATGTGGTAAAGCGAATTCCTACCGGGTCAAATCCAAAAGGTCTTGCACTTTCATCGAATGGTAAGCTGTTGTATGTTGCAGAGCATCTGGAAGACAGAATTGCGGTCATTGATGCTGAAACCATGGAAACAATCAGTACCATTGATCTGGGCGGCCCAAGAAGGATAATCGCAACACGACGTGGAAGAAGATTGCTGAATAATGCCGGACACACTTTTCAAAACCAGTATTCATGCTATACCTGTCATCCCGATGCACACGAAGACGGTCTTATATATAATATGGCTTCAAAGGATATGGGACGTAATCTGACAAATACTCAGTCGTTACGGGATATTAGTGAAACTCCTCCCTTTAAATGGAATGGTAAAAACCAGACTGTTTATAAACAGGACGGGATGAGGTTTTCAACAGTACTGACAAGGACGGAACCATTCAGCTATAAAGATCTGGATGCATTGGTTGCATATATTAATACAAAAATACCTTATCCGCCAAATATGCTGTATAATCCAACCGGAGAATTAAATGAACTGCAATTGCGGGGTAAAGCAATATTTGAGCGGACACATGATAATTTTGGCACTGAAATCCCTCCTCAAAACCGTTGTATTACTTGCCATACACCCCCTTATTATACAAATCTGAAAATGGCTGATGTTGGAACGCTTCAGGTAAGTGATGATTCAATACTGTTTGATACACCGCATCTGAATAATATATACGCTTCACCACCGTATTTGCACCATGGACTTGCTCTTTCCCTTGAAGAGATCTGGACAAAGTATGGCCTCCAGAATAAACATGGTGCTGTTAATGATCTGACAAAAATTCAACTCAACGAGTTGGTGGAGTATCTGAAGTCTTTAAGTGCCCCGGAATATTATCAGGATGACAAAACAAGACTTCAGGCAAAAATAAGCAAGCACTAAATCTAATAGTTATGAAGGAACTATTTAAAAATACATTGGCCAGATACACCTTAATAATTTTATTTATTATAGGATTCGGTATATTAGGTTATGATTGTAAAAGAAGATCCAATACTGATCAGAACAGATCCGAAACAGATAAAAGTGTATCAGATTTTTCCACCATTGAATCAATAGAAGCAAGTAGAAAAGGATACAATATTAAGAATGGCGCTGAACAGATGCCTGTTTATGGCAATTGGAAGACTTTCACCCAAAAAGATGGTTTACCTTCTGATCATGCATATACAGTTCGTATTGATGGCGACCGCGTACTTGTCGGAACACATGATGGATTGGCAGTTTATGAGAACAGGAAGTGGCACACATATACCACAAAAGATGGGCTGGCGCACAACGGAGTTGTTTCAATCGATGTGAGCGTAGTCACAGGAGATGTCTGGATTGGAACACTGGGCGGATTGAACCGATGGTCAGGAGGTAAATTTGAAACCTTTAACCAGTTCAACAGCGGTTTGCCAAACGATCTGGTTTACAATGTCTTTTGTTTTGGAAAAGATATATGGGTGGCAACTGGTGGCGGAGCCGGCCACTATGATACCTTCACAAAAGAATGGGAAATATTCACAGAGCAGAACGCCCCCATGCATGAACCCTGGACGTATGCTCTTTCAGCCGGTGACGGAAAGGTATGGATCGCTGCCTGGGGAGGCGGAGTAATTGAATACGATACACAAACCAAACGCTTCAGGGATTATGTCGATCCCGATGGTTTTATGGAAATTGATCTGCAGCCGGATGATGGTATTATACACGATATTACGACGGCAACATCTTATGCTGAGGGTATTTTGTGGGTTTCAACCTATTTTGGAATGAGCCGTTACGATGGTAAAAACTGGAAAGGCTATTTTAAGGAAGACAGTGGCCTGGCTAGCAACTTCATCAACTTTCTCAGGGCTGAAGGCCCGGTGGTGTTTGTATGCTGTGATAATGGATTAAGCAGTTTTAACGGAGATACATGGGTCACTTATAAGAAAAACGATAACAATGAAGATGGTAAGGCTATTATTACCAAAGGTAATTCTGTAAAAGAATTACCTTTATCCCCGTCAATTGCACATAATTTTATAATAGGTGTTGATGTTGAAGATAATGTACTTTGGGTTGCCACATCAAAAGGTGTAAGTCGGGGCGAAAGAATTAATTAATCCAAATTGTTGTTTGCAAGTTATTAAATATCAATGCATTGCAATTGAAGAAATGATGCAGGAATATAAATCAAAAAGATTAAAATGATAGAAAAAAAAGAATTACTCATTAATCTGGATGATCTTACAGATGGTGAGAGAGATGAGATGATCAAACTTGGGATCTTATCTGAGGACAAACAGTTAAAGGAGTATGTTTATCCAAACCTGCATCTTGATAGACCTCCTATTGATAAAAAATCCTTACATGCGCCTGAAATTATCAATGAAGCTTATAATTATCAGAGGCCATCCTCTTTTTCAAGAGCCCTGAGCTTTGACCTGGGTGGGTATAAGATCCTGCTTGTTTCCGGCACAGCCAGTGTGAATGAAATGGGCAAACCGGAACACGTTGGAGATTTTAAAGCACAAACCTGGCGGACTTACAGGAACATAACAAATTTATTGAAAGCAGGAGGAATGAGCTGGCATGATGTAGTCAGGACAACCAATTACCTGAGAGATATGGAACGGGATTATGTTGAATTTAATAAAATAAGAACATCATTTTTCCGATGGTTAGAACTTGATCCCTTGCCTGCGAGTACCGGGATACAGGCAATTCTTTGCTGGAACACATTACTTGTAGAGGTTGAAGCTTATGCTATTTGTAAAATAAATTAAAATAGTAATGATGAAATTACTGTTCAGGACTTTGCTGAGTTTTATCTTGTTTCTCTTTTTACCGTTTTCATGGGTAAACGGACAGGAAGATACAGTGAACTACGGCAATATACCAGATGAACTGGTCGCTTATGATAAATACCAGAAAGCATATAAGTATCATTTTCTTGAACCCGTACTGTTTTATGGTGCCGGCCGTGAAAAGCTGCCTCCCACAGACTTAAAGGAAGTAAGGATAGGATTTCTTGGACCATTGGAAGGTTCAATTCTTGTACCTTTGGGTAAACAAATGCTGCAAGGATATATTCTGGCTATTGAAGAGGCCAATAAAAAAGGAGGTTATAAGGGCATCCCCTTTAAATTGATGCTGCACAATGATGTAGGCCTTTGGGGTGCTGCAGCAAATGAGGTGGTCAAAATGGACGATGAGGGCGTATGGGCCTGGGTCGGTACGATTGATGATCTCAACTCACATGTGGCAATAAGGGCGACATTAAAACTTGAGATCCCCAATGTCAATACAAGTGATCCGGATCCTACTTTTACAGAGACAGCCATTCCATGGGTTATACGAACTATCCCCGATGACCGGCAAAGCAATTATGCCCTGGTAAACTATATTTTCAGAATAAAAGGACATACGAGGGTGGCCATAATAAGAGCCAACAATCGCTATGGACGGGTGGGAGTCCTGCATTTTAATCGCTCATCGACTCGGATAGGTTTCCCGGTTATAATTGAAGAGCGCTTCATGGATGGGGAAACAAATTTTACGGCTCAGCTGGAACGTATAAAGAATACCTCACCGGATGCGATTCTGATTTGGGGAAATGCAAAAGAATCCGGGCTGATTTTGAAACAGATCCGTGAGATGGGAATGAATCAACCGGTGTTTGGCTCCGACAGGATGGTTAATCCCGCATTTCTTGAAATAGCAGGCAAGTATGCCGAAGGTGTGGTAACCACCTGCCAGTATAATCCCGATGCAAACGACCCTAAATTAAAGGCATTTAAAGCTAATTATTACAAAAGATTCGGACAGGAGCCGGATGTATTTGCCGCACATGCTTACGACGGGATGAACATATTAATTGAAGCAATTCACATAGCCGGACTAAACCGCGTATTGATCCGGGATGTACTTACAGACTTGAAAACCTTCCAGGGATACGAAGGTGTAACCGGAAAGGTTATTTTTGATGCAACCTGGAATAATGTAAGACCTATTTTCATGGCTAAAGTCAGTAACGGTAAATTTGAATTTTCCCCCGCTCCGGCATTGGTAAAGACAAAGCAATGAAAGGAATTTAAAACTTCAGGTAACAAGATAAACGGAAAGTACCACTGATTAAGTACAAAACCATGGAAATACATAGAGGTGATATACCGAATTTGGTCAGTCGACAAAAAAAATCAGCCGACACCGTTATAGATATAAACGGCATATTTATTGGCGGAAAAGAAATTGTACTCATTGCAGGACCCTGTGCCATTGAAAACAGGGAACAACTGCTTGAAACTGCCAAACTGGTGCATGCCGCAGGTGCAAATATTTTAAGGGGAGGAGCGTTTAAGCCCAGAACCTCACCCTATAGTTTCCAGGGACTTGGGGAAGAAGGGCTTAAATACCTGGAGGAGGCAAGGAAGGAAACCGGTATGCCTGTTGTAACAGAAGTGTTGGATACACGACAGATGGAACTGGTTTGCAAATATACAGATATTGTACAGATTGGTTCCCGAAGCATGCACAATTACCCACTGCTGAAAGAAGCCGGCAAATGCATGAAACCTGTATTATTTAAGCGCGGAATGATGGCAACGGTGGAAGAGTACCTTCTGGCCGCAGAGTACATCCTCTGCGAAGGTAATCAGGATGTTATTCTGTGTGAACGTGGAATTCGCTCCTTTGAAAATTATACCAGGTTTACACTCGATCTGAGTGTGGTACCTTTATTGAAACAGCAGACCCATCTCCCTGTAATTGTTGATCCAAGTCATGGAACAGGTCTAAGTTGGATGGTTCCTGCTATGGCAAAAGCTGCAATTGCCGCCGGAGCCGATGGTCTTATGATTGAAGTTCATAACAATCCTTTAGATGCCTTAAGTGATGGCCAGCAATCTCTTTACCCTGAAGATTTTGTTCAGTTAGTAAAGGATATTGAGAAAGTGGCACATGCAATAGGAAGAAAACTATTTCATCTTAAACCATCCCAGACCTGATTCCTTTAGTGAATGACTGATAATTCATGATTCAATTTAGATTATTATTTCTGGTTGGCTTATTGATAGTATTTGGTACCGGATCGGCTATCATAGAAGCTCAAAATTTGAATCATTCTCTTTCATCACCAACCACGGCAGCAATTAAAATTGGACTTTTGATTCCAGAACCGGAAGCTTTGGCAGCAAAACATGGTGCTGAATTAGCTATCAGGGAAGCAAACTATACAGGAGGTTATTCAGGACATCAATTTCAACTAGTCGTCCGCTCAACTGAGGGACCATGGGGAACAGGATCAAAAGAATCGGTAAGTCTCGTGTTTGATGATGAGGTAGTTGCCATCATAGGTTCTCTGGATGGCCGGAACGCACATCTGGTTGAACAGGTTGCCGCCAAAACCAGAATTGTATGTTTATCTGCATGGGCAACCGAAATGACACTCTCCCAGGCTTTTGTTCCATGGCATTATCGGTGTGTACCAAATGATGATCAGCAAGCTACTTCATTGATCCTGGAAATCTATGATAAGAGAAAGCTAACTAATGTTGCAGTTATTGGAACGGAAGACTACGACTCCCGGAATGCAGTTAACAGCTTTATCAAGACAGCTGCTTTGATGAAAATTGCAACACCAAATCAATATCTGTACCAATCTTCTGCAGAGGATTTTCAAGTGGCTCTTAAGGAGATAGATAAAAATGATATTAAAGCTGTCGTGTTATTTGTAAATCCCGCATTGGCTTCAGATATTATTCCCATGTTGCAAAAAATAAATAAAAGTCTGGATATATTTGGATCATTATTAGTTACGGATGATCAAAAAGGCTTTGATCCTGATTGGGACGTCCTTGAAGGTATAACCCTGGTATCTTCCGGCCATTGGTTTACGAAAGAAGGTATTGCCTTTCAGAAAGCATTTCAGGAAGCCTACGATTATCAACCAGGAGCAGCAGCAGCCTATGCTTACGATGGTGTCAATCTTATAATTGAAGCTATAAAGAAAAACGGACCGGATCGTGATAAAATTATTGATACCTTTACTGAAATAAATTACAAAACCGGAGTTACCGGCGAAATCCGTTTTGATCTTCATGGAAACCGCATAGGTATTCCAGATCTTATGACTATTAAAAACGGTTTTCCGGTTGTAATTAAAACGGATTAATAAACAGTAAGATAACACGTTAATAACAGTAAGTTATTAATCATGAAATTCAAATACGTTTTTTTATTGATTTTGTGGATTTTCTCCTTACTCTTTTTTAGCTGTAAT
>JBGPAO010000170.1:0-7458 GCA_041480755.1 Bacteroidia bacterium | reverse complement strand
CTGCCAGTATCGTGGATTGATTTCTCTGTTGATGCTCTGGACACGGGCAGAATAGTCAATGTGTGTTATGGCCGGTATGTCTGAACGGAGGTAGTATAATTTATCCCGCAGGGGAAGCTGGTGATATCCTTCGGGTAATGGTATCAGTCTTTCTTTTTTAACCGGGACAACCAGGAGCATGTATGGTGAAGGCCTGTCAAGCACGAAATATTCGCCGATATCTTCTTCCAGGACGGTGGGTGCAAATGGCCGGAATCCTTCACGGAATTTTATCTTGAGGTTCATTTTTTTCTGCATTTCAGGATTCCGGGCATCCCCGAGAATACTGCGGTTGCCAAGAGCCCTCGGCCCGTATTCCATTCTGCCCTGGACCCATCCGATTACAGCTCCCCCGGATATTTTCTGTGCGATGAATTTTGAAAGTTCATCAAAATCTTCATAATAATGGTATGGTGCATCATATTTCCCGACAGCTGAAAGGATCTGTCTGCCTGTAAAAGAAGGCCCCAGTGATGCTCCCTTCATTGCATCTTTGTCATCAGTAATAATTCTTTCTTTTCCTTTCCAGATATGCCATGCGGCATAAGCTGCGCCCAGGGCCCCGCCGGCATCTCCAGCGGCAGGCTGTACCCAGATATCTTTAAACATCCCGGAAGCCAGCAATTTGCCGTTTGCCACACTGTTAAGGGCAACACCGCCGGCCATGACCAGGAAATCACTACCTGTAAGTTCTTTAGCTGTTTTTGCCAGCCTGAAAATAATATCTTCAAGCACTTCCTGAACGGCAAGAGCCATATCCATGTATTCCCGGGTGATCTCGGACTCCGGTTTCCGGGGAGGAAATCCAAACAAATTTGTCCATTTCCTGTCGTGGGTCATCCGCAGTCCGGTTGCATAATTAAAATACTTCATGTTTAACAGAACCGAACCATCCTGACGGATATCAGCGAGTTCATCCAGTATGATCTTTTTAATCTTTTCTTTTGCAGATGATTTGGGATCACCATAGGGTGCGAGTCCCATCAGTTTGTATTCCCCGCTGTTTACCCTGAAACCGCAATAATAAGTGAAGGCGGAATACAGGAGTCCGATTGAATGAGGGAAATAAAGCTCCCTGAGTATAGAAATTTTATTGTCCTGTCCAAATCCGATTGTTGTTGTGGCCCATTCTCCTACGCCATCAATTGTAAGTATGGCTGCTTCTCTGAATGGTGAGGGATAAAATGCACTAGCTGCATGAGAAAGGTGGTGTTCCGGGAATAGCAGAGGAATGCGTTCTTTACCATATTTTGCCAGTTCATCACGGATCAGTTTTTTCATAAAGAGTTTTTCCTTTATCCAGACCGGTATAGCAGAAAGGAAACTTGGCAGTCCGCGTGGCACAAACGCATGATAGGTTTCAAGAAGCCGTTCGAATTTGATATACGGCTTATCATAAAAAGCAATTGCATCAAGCTCTTTAAAAGGAATACCCGATTCAGCGAGCACATAGTTGATGGCATTCACCGGGAACCTGGAATCATGTTTCTTGCGTGAAAAGCGTTCTTCCTGAGCGGCTGCAATTATCTCCCCGTTTGAAAGTATGGCTGCAGCACTGTCGTGATAAAATGCGGAAATTCCAAGGATGGTTTCTGACATACAATGATGGTTCTAAAATATTGTATAAATGAATGGGGCAATAGCTGAACCACTTGAAATTACAATAAGGACTGCAAATATCAGGAGGATGATTATCAGGGGGATTAACCAGTATTTTTTTCTTGTTTTCAAAAAATCCCAAAGATCTCTGAGAAATTCCATATCATTCGTATTAAAAAGGTTTTTCCAGGTCGGATGAAATATATAAATGGTCACGGTTGATCATTACAGAATTATCTGCCCGTTTGAATTCCCTCAGTTTAAGCGGATCTTTCCCTGCGAGTTTCCTTATAAAGCCTACGGGTAATACAACAAGAATATACACAATTGAAAGAATTACCCTTGAGAGAATATCTCCCATCAGGCCGGATAATCCAAACCAGAGGATGGCAAACGGGTAGAAGAAAACAGGGACGATCATATTTATTACCAGAAGCGGAATGCCGATCTGGTAAAAGATTGGCTTGTGGGTAAACAGACCAATCAGAAGCATAATCAAAACCGCTGCCATCCCTGCATCGGAACATTTCTTTTTTGATATATCCGAAGAGAAATACTTCATTTAATAGTATATCATTGATCAGGTCAACAAAGTAATTAAAAATCCCGCATAAAAACGAAAACCTGTCAACCCCTGACTATCAGTCGGGGGCTACAAAACCGAAAACTATTTAGTCTTTTTGTACTGAGTACACTCTCTAAAATGCCCTTGCTCGATCAACTTTTTAAAGTCTCCCTTTTCCGGCTTGATTATATATATTTCTCCTTCTCCTTTTTCATTTTTTTTCTCTTCAACGGTCATAATTTCTTTTATCTGGTCTATTTCATCATCCTTTGATATCCCGCAAGCAGTGGCAGTGCCATCTTTTGTGAATTTTAGTTTGTAAACCATCCACTGATCCTCTTCCTGTTTGAAATTCAGAAAATAATTACCCTGGAATTTGCGGAGGATGCCTTTATCAGATATCATGAAAGTCGTATCATATGTCGTTAAAATGCCAAAGACTGAATCATTCCTGAATGTAACGGGAACCTTTTCCCCGGTTTCCTTAATAGATAATAAATTGTCCTCAAGAATTACATCCTGACTCGTGTCTATCTCTGTCCTGGGCACACTAATATCTATAATATTCCTCTTCCTGATCATGTTCTTTTCTACCAGGTAAACAGATGAATCTTCAAGGGACTCATATATTCCATGATACCGGGAAGGAAACTGAACAAGGTCCTTTTTCCCTGCCGGCTGGGGGCTGTTAAACAGGACTGTAGGGCTGCAGCCTGCGATAACCATTGATAAGAGGATAAAAAACGAAATAGATTTTCTCATTTTAATTTATTTTGTTTTGCAAGTGCCTGTTCGGCTTCTGCAAGATAATTGTACAGATCATAGTTAGGTCCTGGAAACTCTTCCTTTGCTCTGCGAAGAAGTTGTACCGCATCTTCATATTTTCCTTGCCTGTAAAGGCCACGGCCTTTAAACATCAATAGGTAAGGTTCATCGGGATTAATTGCGCTCGCTTTTTCAATCAATTCCATGCCTTCATCCATATTTATATCATTTCCAATAAGGAAATCTGCTAAAAACAATATCATGAAAATATCCTGCGGATTTAATTCATATGCCTTCCGGAAATGTATTTCAGCCTGATCCAATATTTT
Organism: Bacteroidia bacterium; assembly: GCA_041480755.1. Lineage (GTDB taxonomy): Bacteria > Bacteroidota > Bacteroidia > Bacteroidales > SM23-62 > LJUQ01. The sequence continues at coordinate 4,161 of JBGPAO010000170.1, read as the reverse complement.
TGCTTCCATATACATCCCTCCCAGATAATTTTCTAATATATACTCACTTGTACCTTTTTCTTTATGCTTGGCATAGTATCTTACAAGAATTTCGTCTGCTTCATCCATTTTGCCCTGGGATAAAGCACAAACAGCCATACGGTAAAGGATCCAGTTACTGTTGACGGCAGGAATGACATTGAGCCCGATATCGGCAATTTCTTTTTCCCTTTCATGATTTCCTGTTTTATGCAAGGCCATGAGATAGCGGTCATAGAACAAGTGAAGTTTCCAGTCAGCACCTCTTTCCTTATTAATTTCCATTACCTTCTCAAATGCCGGTATTGCCTTTTCATATTCATGTGTAAAATCACAATATGTAACTCCCAGGTCGGACCAGAATAGTCTTGTATTAATTCCTGATTCTGCAAGCATGTCACAATATCTGCTGACATCTTTCACACTCTTACCGAATTGGGTTGCATACCACATATTCACCCAGAGCTGATATTTTGTCGGGATCCTGTCCTTATTACGATATGCTTTTTCCAGCCATATATTTTGTTCTGGTGAAAAAATAATATTATAAGCATATGCTAAATAAAAAGAGGCAAAGGTGAAGGTTGAATCAATTTCCAGCGCTTTTTTCAATGATTGGATACCGGATTCATAATTCTGATTTAAAACTAAATTCATCCCTTCGATAAAATACCTGTATGCTTCGGCTGACTTTGGATATGCTTCCCGGAAATCATAATCTGCAACGTTTTCGAGTGCTTTTATTTCAAGATAATTTTTTATTTCATTGCATAATGAATCTGCCATGTCCAGGTACCCGGAGGATTTCAGGTTACCTTCTATTTTATTGGTCCAGATGATTTTTCCGTTTTCGGTATTAACGAGATTTACCAGTATCCAATAAGTACCTTCTCTTCCCTGGAAACTGCCGGATAAATAAGTCTCAGCCTTCACTTTTTTAGCTACCTCCTTGGCCATTGATGGTGAAATTCCTGCAGTATAAATCTGATTCATACTTTCGATTACTTCAAACATAGTTTGATCATCAAGAACAGCCAGTTCAGATGAATTACCAAGCCCATTAATAATGAGTGACGATATCCCTCTCTGGAACCAGTTCAGAGTGGTATCCCCTGTCTGGTTTTCAAATGGCATTACAGCAATGGAAATTTTTCCCTCGGGATCTCTTATATCTTCAAATTTATCTTTCCGGAAAAAGTTGAACTGATCCAAAACGATATATAAAATGATAGCAATAATCAGAGCTCCCGAAATAATTATGAAAGGTTTTTTCCCGGATTTCGAAATATGACCAGTCTCTCTATAATCCTTGAGATTTGTTCCTGTTTCAGCCGATTTGCCATCCTGACCTTCATTACCTTGTACCTTGTACCCTGCACCTTGCACCTTTTCCCCTACACCTTGTACCTTGTACCCTGTATCCAGTACCTTCGACCTTTCCTCTGATTCAGTTTTCTCAGCCTTATATTTCAGATACCATTTAATAACTGTTGTCAGATTAAGGAGAACCGGTTTTACCTGTTCAGGATCAAATTCTTTAGGATGGGCTCCGAATGTTGACAAGCTATTCAGGCTATGCATTGAAGCAATTATATAAGAAGGGACCTTTTCTTCCTGGTTCAGCTTATCAATAATACCCTTGAGTGGTTCTGTTTTGCGGGGCCTTTTTAATTCACATTGGCACAGATCAGTTATTATGACCTCGAGACACCTTCTTGAATAGAGTAAAACCATATTCTCATCATCTGCACTGATCAAGCGCTCCATTTCCTTTTCAAGATCAGCAAAATGATCTTTTACAGATGAATGCAAAACCTCCAGTTCTTTAATTTCAGTTGCCCAGATTTTCATTTGTTTTTATTTGCAAGTGCTCGTTCGGCTTCTATAACATCCGGATGAAGTTCATGATTATATCCGTTCCATTTTTCTTCTGCTTTTCTTAAAAATAGTAATGCTTCTTCAAATTTGGCCTGTTTAAATAAGCCCCGGCCTTTTAACCAGCAAGCCATAGAACTTTCCGGATACAGGATAAATGCTTTTTCTACGAGTTCCATTCCCTCATTTATATTAATCTCAGAATTAATCAGCACATTTGCCAGATTGCACATATTCCAGAAACTATTTTCATTCAAATCATATGCTTTCCGATAATGTTTCTCTGCTTCAATGCTATCTGTTGCAGACAGATACAAATTTCCCATCCATAGTTCTAGTTCTGATTCAGGAACATTATTATCCTTTGCGATAGATTTTATCTTTTTAATGTTATTCACGGCAGCTAAGGAATCACCGCGGGAAACGTCGCAGACAGCCTGTCGGAAGATACAATATCCATTTTCAGGATTCAGGCTTAATCCAATATCATAGATTTCTTTTTCCTTGTCATGCTGACCTGTTTTGTGTAATGCGTATTCATATTCAGGATAAAATCTGTCATATTCCCAGTATCCACCTCTTTCCAGGCTCATTTTCATTACTTTATCAAATGCCACTACAGCCCTTTCATATTGATCTGTGAAATTCGTATAAGTAATTCCCAGATCGAGCCATAATAATCTTGATTGTATTCCGGATTCTTCAAATTGTTTGCAATATCGTATTATATCTGGCAGGTTTTTGCTAACAAAGCAGGCGTACCATATTTCCAGTAGAGGTTGATATTTGTACGGGAGTCTGTTCTTGCTGGCATATGTTTTTTTTGTCCATTCTATTGTTTGATTCCCAGCAAGATTGCCATAATTATCAGCGAATGCTATATAAAAAGATGCAAATGTAAAAGTTGAATCAATTTCCAGGGCTTTTTTCAGAGATTGGACAGCAGGCTCGTAATCCTCAGCTAAAATCAGATTCATTCCCTCGATAAAATACCTGTATGCCTCGGCTGATCTGGGATATACTTCCCGGAAGTCAAAATCTGCAATTTTCTCAAGAGCTTTTATTTCGAGATAGTTCTTTATTTCATTGCATAATGAATCTGCCATATCCAGGTATCCTGAAGATTTCAGATTACCCTGAACCTTATTCGTCCAGATAATATCACCATTATTTGAATTAACTAAATTTACCAGTATCCAATATGTATCTTCTGTTCCCTGAAAACTTCCGGATATATATGTCTCAGCATGGACTTTTTTAGCCACTTCTTTCGCCAATGATGGTGAAACTCCTGCAGTATATATTTGGTTCATGCTTTCCATTACTTCAAACATAGTATGATCATCCCGTACAGCCAGTTCAGATGAATTACCAAGTCCATTGATAATAAGTGATGAGATCCCTCTCTGGAACCAGTTTAGAGTGGTATCCCCGGTCAGGTTTTCAAAAGGCATTACAGCAATGGAAATTTTTCCCTCGGGATTTCTTATATCTTCAAATTTATCTTTCCGGAACAAATTGAACTGATCCAAAAGGATATATAAAATGATCGCAAGCACCAGGATCCCCGAAATGATCATAAATGGTTTTTTCCCGGATTTATTGAAATGGACGGGTTCTTTAATACCTGTCCGATTTGTATCAATATCAGCCGGTTTTTCATCCTGACTTTCCATACCTTGTACCCTGTACCCTGTACCCTGAACTTTGTACCTTTCCTCTTCCTCAATCTTCTCAGTTTTGTATTTAAGGTACCACTTTAAAATAGTTGTCAGGTTATTTAAAACCGGTTTAACCTGTTCGGGATCATATTCTTTAGGATGAGCACCAAAGGTTGATAAACTATTCAGGCTGTGCATCGAAGCAATGATGTGAGCAGGTACCTTCTCCTCCTGGTTCAGTTTGTCAATTATACCCTTGAGAGGTTCAGTTTTCCGGGGTCTTTTTAATTCACATTCGCACAGATCAGTTATTATAACCTCCAGGCACCTTCTTGAGTACAGCATGACCACATTGGCATCCTTGCTCGTGAGAAGTTGTTCCAGTTCTCTATCAAGTTCCTCAAAGCGCCCTTTAATGGAAGAATGCAAGGCCTCAAGTTCTTTAATTTCAGTTAACCAGATTACCATAAGTTCAGGATTATTATATAAAAGTAAATTATTGTGGTGAGAAATGCAATGGTTCTCAAGGAATTGTGGATTAAGCAGGGAGCATGGAGCATGGGGTTGTCCGTGAATTCAATTTGGGCCTTAATAGAGAATATGAAGG
>JBGPAO010000169.1:0-7464 GCA_041480755.1 Bacteroidia bacterium | reverse complement strand
CTTTATTCTCTTCACTAGCAAAAACTGGAAAAGTTTCCACTTGTGCAAAAGGATTTTTGTCTAGAATTAGATCTTTAGCGACATTAACCTTCTTTCTACCCACAAAGGAAATTCCAGCATGATGGCGTCCAACATTACCAGCTTCCAAACGATCTGGATCAATGAGTTTAAATTTTCCAACGCCAGATTTTGCCAACTCCAGAGCTATCTGTATTCCCCCTGTACCTAAGCCAATAATCAACACTGAAGAGTCTTTTAGCAAATCTGTTTCGATTAATCCGTTGAGATAATATGGATCATAGTAATCCATCTCAAAGAATTCCCTGCGAAAATAATTCCCTGTTGTATCCATCTCAACCAGGAATGTTGCACAACTTAAATATGCGGGAGTAAATACAACACCGGCAATTGTGACACCAGCTTCAGGGGCAGCACCACTTACCCAGATTTTATCTCCAAGAATTTTAAAATCATTAAGATATCCCCCGATTTCTTTAGCCCATCTTATGTTACCTGTCTGGCTTAATTTGAACAATGAATCGGAGGTCATCCTGTAGATATCGCCTTTGCTATCTGTCAGAAGTCTAACCGTCTTAGGTTCAAAACCAATTTTCAGCCATAAGAAATTGCCGTTATTATCAAGTGCAGCATTGAATATTTTCTCATCACCGGTTTTGGTCCTGGATAAACTTCCTCCTGTTATAGATTGGCTTTCAAGGTCTCCAGAAATATAGATTTTCCCTCCTGAGCCAAGTGCAAGGGATTTGCCATAAATATTCTGATCAGGCAGAGATTTTATCTGGACTGTCCATACCAGACTACCGAATTTATTCTGTTTAATAATTAATACATCGCGCAAACCCTGACTTCCAAAAATCTGGTTTGAAATTTTTATTGTATCTGAGAAAGTTGCCAGGATATATACGTTCTCTGAGCCGTCCAGGGCCATCTCGTTAACAGTTATACCGCCGGAACCACCAAAAGTTCGCACCCAACTCCATGGGGGAGGATTTCCGATATCTGCATTAATAGATGATACGGATTTCAGATTATTCCCGGCACCAGGTAAATTTCTGCCATGTAATCTACCTTCTGATAAATGTCTTTTCAATTGATTCAAGAAGTACTCCTGATCAGGATCAGAAAAGTTTTGTCCTTTCAGTGGAAATGAAACAGAAAAGCACAGGCAAAAAATAACTGCCAGCGCTGAAATATTTCTTCTCATATCTCAGGGTATTATATAACAAATATACCAAATAAAGAACTCCGGTCCTTTTTATATATGACAATCCTTTTGTTTTGAAAGTTGCTTTATAAAAAAGGAAAGAAGGTGAATATTCCTGCTCATATTGACTCATAAGCCGGTATATTACCGCGATGAATATCAGGATTAAACCAGAAACCCGGAACCTTGAACCCTGAACCAGTCTTCATTCCACCCTGAATCCGAAGCTTCCCTCAATTAATTCCCCTGTCCTCGTGATCCCTCTCACGTATATTATGTATTCTCCACGGGAATCAGATATGTAAAAACTAGCAATGGTGGGCCGTGATGGATCAATCTTAAGATCGGGATCCCAGTAAAGGCAATTTCTATAATCGGGCAGGTTCGCATCCGTTGAGTCGTTACCGGGGTACTCAGGAAATTTTATACTTTCCTGATCCTCGAAATTCTTAAAATTGAAGAAAAAAGAATTCTCAGGCAATTCAATACCTCCCAGGTCATTTTCTTTAGTAAAGATGCTGATAATCCCGCCGTAGAAAAATTTGCCCTGCAAAAAAAGTTCGTTGACGACCTCAATGCGCTGAATCCTTGAAGGAGGCAAAAGCAGAACTTTATCCAGGTCATTTATCGGCAAATGATCAATGAGAATCAAGGGATCAAATGGAAGTGACTGATTGCTGTAATATTCGTTCTTCATGATAAGCTGAGTCTTCTTTTTTCTGACCACCGGGTAAACTTCAGGTACGAGTTCAATGAAAACTTCCTCAAGGGTGGGCAATTCGATATAATCATCAAGGTAAACCACATTTGACGGTTTTCCATAAAAATTGAAAGGCCGGACAGCTGTCAGTTCTGGTTGAATGTTTTTAAAAATCCTGTTGTTGTAAAATTTACCGACCTGCATATTAAACATAATTTCCTTTGCCCTCTCGCTTTCCTGCTCAGTTAATATGAATGGCATATTATTGAATTTCACCCTATCTGCGGAAAAATCATTATCTATTAGTATTTCTTTTGATTGCGCTGACTGATGAGTGGCTGTTATAAACAAATCGTGGCTCCCTGCCAGAGGATCCAGAACAAACAGGAATTCCCCATTTTCTCCTGTATTATATTCCGAAAAACCCGGATTTTCACTAAGGACAGATAATTGGATACCGGCCTTGCTTACCGGCTCCTGATTTGTTTTAAAGACAATCTTACCGCTCACAGTCATGCCTTTTTTTTCAGGTATATAGCTTAAGTTCTGAGTCTGAGCAAAATTTATGAAATCAGGCAATAATCCTGGATATCCCATTGTATCTGTCACTCCGGGACGCACCACAGATATGCAGCATCCCGTCAATGAAGAAATGATTTCAACAGGAACATCTATTTTAACTATCACTTTATCACGTTGCTGATATATATTTTTATCCGCCTTGCAAATAATTATATTTTTTTTCAGCACTTGTTTCGTTCTGGTCCCTGAATCTGTTGCATTCTTTATTTTAACAGAATCGGTAAATGTTTCGACAGTATTGCACGATTCTTCCAGTTGTGATTTATAGGGATTTATAATCCTGATCATATTGTACGTATAATCAGCCGGTGAAAAATTCCTCATCCATTTAGTGTACAACACAACGTAATAATTACCCGTTAGAAGATCTCCGGGAATTTCCAGATATCCATATGCACCATTTTGAGTCAATGGATACTTTGCCTGTTTTACCGGCGTTCCGTCCGGTTTGATCAGTTCGATATAAAGAACCTTGCTCCAGTTCTCCTTTTGTATTTCAGGATGACTGGTATTAAATGCCCTGAATAAAATCCTCTCTCCGACTGCATATATATTACGGTCAGTATTCAGGATAAACCGCTCATTATAAATATCCGTCAGATAAGGCAAGGAATCCTGGTGGGGGGATATCTGGCTTCGAACTTCTCCAAATAACCCTAAAAAACAAATCAACGATATGGTAATTATTTGTTTCAAAGATTTCTTTAATTTTTCAACTCATTTTTTCTACATTGTTAAATGGAACATTGGAATGTTGGAATAATGGAATTTGCAAGAAATGACTTAAATTGAATTTCAAATTTTAGCTCATTATTAATTATAGTTCATTCTTCAATTTCCCAGTATTCCAGTATTCCATCATTCCATCATTCCATCATTCCATCATTCCATTCTTCCCTTCATTCCCAGAACTCCGGCCTTATAATCGTCCCACCATATTTCCTGCAATCCAGACATTCCTGGTCGGCATAATCAAAAGCACCGCGACCTATATACAATAAATAAACAGGATACATAGATTTATCAATGGTTTCCAAAAAATCCAGCAATTCATACCCTCTCAGTCCATAGGGAGTACAGTATAACGAATATTTGTAATAGTGCACCTTTACAAAAATGCGTTTCTCAGTAACTGACGATGCATAGAATATTCCAATTACTTTTTCATCAGGATCATCAGGATTATAAATGTTACCGGGTATGCTGGCCGGCTGGGTCTCATATATATCACCGGTTTCCTTCGATAATTGTCTTATAGTATTAAAATATTCAAATGCACTCTGGCTTAAAGAATATTGCCTGACATTCATGCTATATTTCACACTTAAACGGTCAGTTTCATCTGACACATAATTCAGGGGGAATTTCTGTATTTTACCATCGGTAACATTCCTTGTCGAATGGGTAAATATCTCTTTGATTATACCTGATTTGTAACAGGTATAAAACTCAGCTGATGGTATTTCTAATTCATTGATAACTCCATCATAAAAAGCACCGATAATATATTTTGAGTGGTATTCCCATGTCTCGGTCATCTCCCACATATAATTCTCAGCATAATTTCCAGATGCATTGCTGTAAATATAAAATTGAACGATATTGACATTTCTCTCCGGGTTGGAGAGTTCTTTCTGATCTTCTTCATAAGTAATACTGTCAATCGGAGGACAGGCCAAAAGTTCCTCAAAATCAGACTGATAATGTTTATTGTCCGGCGTTACAACCATTAACCTGTATTTGGTTCCAACCGCCAGATCTTCTTTATTCATCTGACATGCATAACGACCTTCGTTGATCTCTGTCATGTTGAAAACATTCTGGCGGTCATCAATAATCTGAATTGAACAACCTGATACCGGATGCTTTACAGGGTTATATATATCTGACGATCTTGATACCTCAACATATTGATATCCTTCCTGATCTGTTATCCGGCCGTTTATTACAAGCATATCAGTCCCTTCACTCAGATCAGGAGTATAAGGATCAATACACCCTGCCAGGCACAACAGGGTTCCCAGACATAATATTATCCGGTTATTCACTTGCATAATTCCCGAACTTAAAATTCCATGATAACGTTACCACAGGTCGCCCGAAGATGGATAACTTATACCCGTTTATCTTCCCATCTTCTACCCTGAAAAAAACAGAATATGCATTTTTCCTGCCAGTCAGGTTGTAAACACTTAACATCCAGAAACTATGGCCTACCTTGCGCGATTTAAGATTCCCTTCAAGGTTAACAGACAGGTCAACCCTGAAATAATCAGGGATCCTGTAATAATTTCTTGATGAGTATTGTATATATTTTATATTATCAATATAAAATGTATTTAATGGATAGGTTATCGGTCTGCCTGTATGATATACCAGGTTGGATGATAAACTCAGTCTCCGGTTCATTCGGTAATTAATTATGCCGTTAAAAGAGAACGGGATATCATAGTTTGCAGGGTATCTTTCTCCGGAATTGATTTCGTCCCAGGAATTAATTCCGTCTACCTGTATCAAAGACCTTGAGTAAGTGAATGAGACCCACCCGGTAAGTTTACCATTGTTCTTTTTACCCATCAGTTCTATACCATAGGCATTCTGCTTTCCCTGAAGCACTTCTGTCTCAATGTTGGGTTTCGATATAAAATCTGCCCCGTCCTTGTATTCCGGAATATTGTTTGAGATCTTAAAATATAATTCTGATGTAACGTTAATATTGCCATTATTAAAATCTCTGTAATAACCAGCTGAGAACTGATGGGAAAGTGAAGGACGTACGTGATAATCACACAATTTCCACTGGTCGACGGGGGAGATAGCTATAGTGTTGCTGAGCATATATAAATATTGACGCATGCTGCTATAAGAGAACTTTACTGAACTGCTGGTTCCAGTCTGATAATTAAGTGTCATCCTGATTTCAGGACCTGAATAATTTTTAACAGATCTGCCACTTTCAAAATTCAGTGTATCAGAAATATATTCATCAGTTCTTGGATTTCCCGGAATATATTTATATACAGTTTGGGGCCCCAGATAACCATAAAAACTGTAACGTATTCCACCATAAAGTGACATTTTAGGGAAAAGCTGAACTTCATCTGATAGATAAACAGCCCCTTCAATTCCTTTTTCGGTTCCCAATACAACTTTCTTCCTGTTTGATACCTCTCCTGCCGGTAAAATTTTTCCCCTGTCAAAGTCATACAGGATGAGGTTAGCTCCAAAACCAATTTTATGCGACCCACCCGGCATCCAGGTATAATCATTTCTGAGTTCATAATGATTGATCCTGTATTTATGCTGGTAAGCTTCATAACTCAATGAACTGTCTGTATGCTGATTTTCGTACTGTGAAAAAACTGCAGTAAGATCAGTACTCAGAACCGGTAAAAACCGGTGCCACCAGTTTACAGATCCGCCTGTATTTGAATATTCGTAAATATTTTGTGCTGCCAGTGAAAATCTGTCTTTGCTATGATATCCAAATACTTTGAAAAGATTATTATCATCCGGTGCCGTACTGTAATTAGCACAAATATCATAGAACAGGCCGGAACTGTTCCTTAGATCATAATCCTGCATCCGCGACAGGATCCAGTCAGAATAGGTAGATCTTACACCCATCACAAATGAACTCCTGTCTTTTCTGACCGGTCCTTCTATTGCAACATGGGCAGTTATTGGACTTATGCCTCCCCTGGCAGTATATTTTTTCCTGTTACCCTGGCGGGATGTAATATCAATTACTGAGGACAGTTTCCCACCGAATTTCGCAGGAAGACTGCTTTTGTATAAAGAAAAGTCCTTTATAATATCAGGATTAAAAGCAGAGAAGAAACCAAAAAGGTGAGAAGTATTATAGACCGGGACATTATTAATATAAAACATATTCTGATCTGCCGAACTTCCCCTGATATTGATGCCGGCAGATCCTTCTCCCACGCTCTGTATTCCCGGCAACATCTGAACTACTTTCAGTACGTCCATCTCCCCCATGACTACAGGTATTTCCTTCATACTTTTTATTGACAGCTGGTTGAAGCCTGTCTGAAGACTATGGATCTGATCATGCTGACTTGCAGAAATGGTGATCTCATGAATAGGGTACAATTTATTCTGAAGTTCAATGTTCAGGGTCCCGCCTGAAAGCACCTGCAGATAATAGTGAATTTCTTCCTTGCCCAGGCAATTAAACCTGGCCAGGTATCTGCCACTGGGCAATGAGATAGCAAAGCGGCCATTAGTATTGGTAACGTATCCACGCTCCAGCTCTTCAATGTATATCGTTGCCCCAATCAAAGGTTCACCTGTTTCCTTTTCTGTGATCAGTCCGTTGATTACAACTGCAGATCCCGCTTTATTGTTATCGTTCTGTCCGATTGTAATTGTCTCAATTATGCCTTTGATCCTGCCTCTTGCATATCTTTGTTCTGAAGCTGTTAGTCCGGCATCCTGACCGCCATTTTCTTTCAGAATAATACTATCTTCAATATGGTATTCAGGTAGCTCAGTAACCAGTGATGTCTCAGGAGTAATAAAGATGTTTTTGTCCGGATCGATGTAATAATACAGCTCTTTGCCGGAGAAAAATATATCAATTACATCGGTTAGATCTCTTTTACCTTCATTCAATGAAACAACAAGGTCCTCCACCCAATCTTCCTGATAAATGAATCTTGCTCCTGTCTGCTTTTCAGCTTCCACGGCAAATTCAATAAATGACCATTGCCCGGCCTGAATAGATACAGTCAGGTCCTGTGCACTCATATTTATTGAGCATAACAGAATAAGGATTATATGAGGAATCAGGTTGGGTTTCATTTATTCTTTATCCTCGGGACCTGCCAATGAATTACAATAATTGATCAATCTTGCAATTACAGGATCCGGTGCGTTTCTCAGCCTGATTTGATTTAACCTGAGATATTTTTGCACATCGGATTTGTTTTCAGGG
>JBGPAO010000168.1:0-7473 GCA_041480755.1 Bacteroidia bacterium | reverse complement strand
CAAAAAACATTAAGCCTGAAAACCTTACTAAAGAACAATGTTCAGAAATAATTGAAAAGTCAAAGGAAAAGAAAAGAAATCCGGCTAAATAATCTCCATACATGGAACTTAAAAATTATTTCATTCCGGTCAGCCTTGAAAAACCTGTTGACCATTTTTTATCTGACAAATCTGTATTCTGTCGTAATATTTCTATTCATACGCCCGATTCACCTATTGGTGATCTTTCAGGTTACAACATTGCTATTGTCGGCGTACCGGAAGACAGAAATGCAAAAATAAGGGGATCTTCAGCTGCTCCTGATATTATCAGAAATAAGCTATATAACCTGTACCACGTTAATCCTGCTTTGAAAATCATTGATCTCGGAAATCTTATTTCGGGCAATTCAGTTCAGGATACTTATTATGCAGTTCGTGATATAGTTCTCGACCTCAAAGAAAAAGGGATAATTACAATTATTCTCGGAGGCAGTCAGGATCTTACCTATGGCATATATCTTGCTTATGAGAAACTGGATGCCCTGTTTAATTTTGTGACCGTTGATTCCAGGTTAGATATGGGAATTATACAGGATGAAATAAAGCCGGAATCATACCTGATTCCAATGCTTTCGCGAAAAAAGGAACTGGTTTTCAATTATACTAACCTTGGTCACCAGAAATATCTTGTGGACCAGGAAGATATCGACTTCCTTCAGAATCAGTTCAATGAAACGATAAGACTGGGAGATGTTCATTCAAATGTTGGTATAACAGAGCCGGTCCTCCGGGATAGTGCTTTTGTGAGTTTTGATTTTAATGCCATACGGCAGGGTGATTCCCCCGGATGTACCCATCCCTCACCCAATGGATTATATGGTGAAGAGGCCTGCCAGATATCAAAATATGCCGGACTTGGTAATTCACTAATGGCTTTTGGAATATTTAATATCCTCCCCGCTGCTGATCCCCGTGAACAGTCTGCCCATCTGGCTGCCCAGATGATATGGTATTTCATTGAGGGTGTATCTCAGCGAAAATATGAAGAACCTTCAGGAAAATCTCCGGTATTTAAAAAATTCATAGTCAGTTTTAGCGGCAGGGACCGTGAAATTGTATTTTACAAAAGTCTCGAATCAGAAAGATGGTGGTTTGAAGTCCCTGTGTTATCAGACAAAAGCCGTAAAAAAAGAATACTTATCTCCTGTTCCCATGAGGATTATCTGTGCGCCTGCAACCAGGAGATCCCTGATCGCTGGTTAAAAGCCTTCAGGAAGCTCAATTGAAAAAGATTTTAATTTATTTTGCTTCCTGATTTTTCAGCTGGGGTTTACTATTTCCCCGACTTCTTTGAAACTTTATTTAAAAATCAGAGTATAAATGCTTTGTAATGGCCTTCGTTATTAACAACTTTTTGTTAATAAAGCTTGTTGGTCTATTTTATTTTTACTTATTTTACCTTTTTTTAAAGCAATACAGCGGATTAGCGATTTTTTTTGGTACCAGAAAATATGAATAAAAGAATACTTACTGGTTTGATTATTGTGGTTTCGGTGAATGCATTTCCCCAACAGGATCCTCAATTCAGTCAGTACATGTTTAACCTGACCTCTGTTAATCCTGCTTATGTCGGAAGTACAGATATGATTTCCCTATCACTTATTAATCGTCAGCAATGGGTTGGATTTGATGGTGCCCCCGGAACTACTTTTTTCCAGGCCAATGCTCCTGTAAAACCTTTCGGAATAAAAAGCGGAGTGGGGCTTTCAATTATAAATGACCGGATAGCATTTAATAAAGATCTCGGGATAAGCGCATATTATGCCTACAGGCTGGATATTGGACCGGGAACTCTGGGAATAGGATTTAACATTGGCCTTATTAATAAAGCTCTTGATGCCAGCTGGGATATACCTGGTGAGCTAGGCACTAATTTCACTCCCCCCGAAAACGATCCTGCCATACCTGATGAAAAAGAAAGCAGGATGGCCTTCGATCTTGGAGTTGGACTCTTCTATAATACTGAAAACCTGTTTTTTGGACTTTCGACATCGCACCTCAACCAGCCTAAGATTAAATACGTGGATAAAAATGCATCCTATATCAGCCGTCATTACTATGCTGTTGCGGGTTATCGTTTACAAATGCCAAATCCCGCATTCGAGGTTATGCCGTCAGTCATTCTGAAAACAGATGGCAGAGTGAATCAAATAGATGCATCTGCAATTGTAATATACAATAAAAAGTTCTGGGGGGGCGTTTCCTATAGAGCCGGTGATGCCCTTATTGGAATAATAGGGATAGAAATGTTTAACGGTGTAAGGATAGGATATTCCTATGATTTTACAACGTCGGATATAGGCAATTACAGCGATGGATCACATGAATTTACGGTGGGATATAGTTTCAGTCTCAACCGGGAAAAAACGCCTCAAAAATACAGGAGTATAAGATTTTTATAATATTAACTTAAAATTATTAAAAAAAAATCTTTATTTTAGGCTAATCAATAGCTTGACTAATCAATAAAATTGCAAATAATACCCAATTGCTATGAAACGTTTAATTGTTTTTGGTGTTCTGATTGCTTTATTCGGCAGCTGCGGGGAATACTACAGCGGGGAATTAACCGGAGTACCAGGAAGGAAGAAGTATTTTGAACCAGAGCCTTTTGGAATGGTTTTTGTTCCGCAGGGAAGCTACAATGTCGGTCCCAGCGACCAGGATGTACCTTATGCACAGAACACTTTTTCTAAAACTGTTACTGTTGAGCCTTTCTGGATGGATGAAACAGAAATAACCAACAATGAATACAGACAATATGTATTTTGGGTAAGGGATTCACTGTTCAGAGAACTGATCGCTGAGGTGATGGAAGAAGAATTTAAAATCAGTGTTAATGAATTCGATGATCCCCTCGAGGAGGATATTTTTGGAAGAAATTACAGGTTAAACTGGGACACTAAACTTGACCTGAAACGATTGAAAGAAAATGAGGAAGTCAGGCAGGCTCTGGATAATATGTATTATAAAGTTGAAGAACGGTTTTTTGGCCGTAAAGAGCTGAATATTCATAAATTGAATTACAGGTATTTCTGGATTGATATGCAGCAGGCCGCAAAAAGTGGAAGCCGCTTTAAAAACGCTTTCCTTGAAGATGTCGGAGATCTCGATCAGGATCCTGGTGTTTACGATGGTACATTTATTGCTCCTGATGGTACTGAATCCCCGATAGTGAACCGTGGTTCATTTGTTTTAAAAGATGTGGTTAACGTTTATCCTGACACACTGGTCTGGATAAGAGATTTCACTTATTCATATAATGAACCGATGGCAACTATGTATTTCTGGCATCCTTCCTTTGATAATTACCCGGTTGTCGGAATTACATGGAAACAGGCAAATGCATTCTGTAGCTGGAGAACTCAGTTCCTTAACATGGCCCTTACCAGCTCTGGTGATTACTTTGTTCATGACTACAGGTTACCACTGGAATCGGAATGGGAATGGGCAGCGCGTGGGACACTTCAGAATTCAATGTATCCATGGGGTGGCGTATATACCAGAAACAGGGAAGGTTGCTTCCTGGCTAATTTTAAACCTCTTCGCGGAAATTATGCTGATGATGGTGGTGTGACAACTGTTGCAGTAGGGACTTATGATCCCAATGAACTGGGATTATATGATATGGCAGGTAATGTTGCTGAATGGACAGCAAATGCTTATGATGAATCTGCTTACTTTTTCTATCATGACCTTAATCCTGATTATAAATTTAATGCCACAGATGTTGATAATCCTGTTATGAAAAGAAAAGTAATAAGGGGAGGTTCCTGGAAAGATATTGCGTATTACATGCAGGTAAGTACCAGAACTTATGAATATCAGGACACTGCAAGGTCCTATATTGGCTTTAGATGCATCAGGTCTTATATGGGCAATAACTAAAAAATTAAACACTAAATCTTAAATACTATGAACCTTTCGGAAATTGTTCAAAGTGCCGGTTGGAAGAATTTTATGGCTAAATTGTACGGGCTAGGCGCCTCAGTTGTTATTATCGGTGCATTGTTTAAAATCCAGCACTGGCCATTGGGCGGCTTATTTATCACTTTCGGTTTGTGTACAGAAGCAATCATCTTTTTCTTCTCTGCATTTGAACCACTGCATGAAGAGCTTGACTGGACACTGGTTTATCCTGAACTTGCAGGGATGGTCGATCCTGATGAACTGGATGAGTTTAAAGATGCCGCAGTTTCAGGAAGAGGTGTAACACTGGATAGATTTGACGATCTTTTCAAACAGGCAGAGATCAAACCTGAATCTATACAGAAACTTGGTGACGGCCTGATCAGCCTTAATAAAACTGCTTCAAATTTGTCTGATATATCTGAAGCTTCAGTCGCAACACGTGAATATCTTAAGAATGTCAAAACTGCAGCTGAATCAGTTACTACTCTTACCAACAATTACAGCCAGTCAACAAACGATCTTGCAAGTTCTGTCAGTACATTATCCCAGACCTATAATAAAACAGCAGACCTTATCTCTAACTCAGGTAAGGAGATCGCTGAAAAATTTGTCCAGTCCGGAGTGAGTCTGGCAGAATCTTATAATCAGCTTTCTGAAAAAATGAAAACTGATTACGAAACCATTTCGAAAGGTAATGTTTCATTTGGTGACAATCTATCCAACGTAAATAAAAACCTCACCACCCTGAATTCAGCTTATGAATTGCACCTGAAAAATGCCAATGAACAATTGAAGGGTGTTGATGATGTATATAAAGGCCTGGGACAGATGATGCAGCAACTTAAATCTTCTTCAGAAGAAACTCAAAAGTATAAAGACGAAATGAGTAAACTCAGCAAGAGCATATCTGAATTGAATACAATCTATGGTAATATGCTGTCAGCTATGAATATTAAATAATATCCCGGGAAACTAAGTTAACCTACTGATATCCAAATAATATGGCTCACGCAAAAGAAACACCGAGACAAAAAATGATCGGTATGATGTACCTCGTACTTACAGCACTTCTGGCGCTTAACGTATCGAAGGACGTCCTTAATGCATTTGTCCTTGTTGATGAAAGTCTTACCAAAACAACGGAGAACTTTTATCATAAAAATGATGTTTATTATAAGCAATTCGACCGAGCCGCTGCTGAAAATCCAGTAAAAGCAGGCCCCTGGAAAGCCAAAGCTGACGAAGTAAAAAGGAAATCGGAGGAACTTTCTAAATATATACAGGGACTGAAACTGGAAATTGTGAAAAAATCTGAAGGGGACGAGACGGAAGCAATTGTGAATGATAACATAATTGGTGAAGAAATTAAAGGAAGAGAAAATTTGTTTATCTCGAATGAAATATTAATCGGATCTAACAAAGACGGAAAGGCGAATGATCTTCGTGCAGCACTTGAAGAGTACAGGGCATACCTTTTAACATTGATTAGCGAGAACGCTATCGATGTACGTGAAACCATTAAATCAAGCCTGAATACCGATGATCCCCAACCCAAACAGGGAGAAATACTCAGATGGCAGGATGAGCATTTTGAAGATGTGCCTCTGATTGCAGCAGTAACTATGTTATCAAAAATGCAAAGTGATGTACGTAATGCCGAATCAGATGCTCTCCGTTATCTGTTTTCACAGATAGAAGCCGGTTCATTTAATTTTAATCTGCTGGAGCCGGTCGTTATACCTAATTCCAATTACATTATGAGGGGAACTGATTATAGTGCGAACATTTTTATGGCAGCTTTTGATACAACATCTGACCCTACTGTATATATTGGAGAATATGATTCAACAATTGCAGATGACGGAACTGTTGAGTATAAAATGAAAGGCGAAGTTGGACGCGATTATCAAGCTGCTCCGATTATGGGTGGAAAAGGTGTTTATAAAGTCTCTTCTTCTTCTACGGGCTGGAAAAGATGGGGAGGTATTATCAGCCTGAAAAGACTTGACGGGGGTGTGACAAGTAAACCCTTCAAAGCTGAATACCAGGTGGCTGAACCCAATTTGGTAGTTTCAGCAACTAAAATGAATGTATTCTACCTCGGTGTTCCAAATCCTGTTGAAATATCTATACCTGGTGTGCCGGCTGACAGGATAATTCCATCTACCAATAATGGCAGGATTTCATCAAGTGGTGGTGCTTATGTAGTAAATCCGACAAAGGAAGGTACAAGCCAGATTACCGTTTCTGTTCGTGAGGATGGTGGTGTTCGATCAAGAGGATCTAAAACCTTCAGGGTTAGAAAAGTACCCAATCCTGATGCTACCCTTGCCGGTTTCAGATCGGGGGCCTCACTTTCAAAAAGCCAGATTCTTGCTGAACTTGGCCCTAAAGCAAAAATGCCGGATTGGTTTGAATTCGATCTTGAATTTACAGTTACATCCTTTTCACTGGCAACATACGTACAAGGTTTTTATAAGGAAGAACCAAATACATCTGGAACTTTTTCAACCGCGCAGAGAGATGTACTGCGTAACTTGAATCCGGGTGCCAAAGTGTATCTGAATGATGTAATTGCTGTCGGTCCCGATGGTTCATCAAGGAACCTGGGAACAATATTCATTAAAGTCAAATAATTAATTCCTCATACATGAAAAAGCTAGTGTATTTTCTGGCAGTTGTTGTTTTGATATTGACATTTACGCAGCGTAAAGCCATAGGCCAGCAGATGAATCTTATTGAAAAGAAAGAGGTATATGATAAAGAGCATATACCTAAAAAAGATCCAATTCCATACCCGTTCGTCAGAGAAGCTGATGTTATGTGGGAAAAAGTAATATGGCGAATGATCAACCTGAGGGAAAAAATGAACCATCCCTATTATTTTCCTACAAAACCTATCGGGGATCGTAAAAGCCTCACCAGCACTTTGTTGGAAGCACTCGAACATCCTGTTCCAGGTCATCCTGTGTTCGCCTATAAACCCCTTTTGAATTATGAATTCGAACAACCAATTAATATTGAGGATATCTATAAAAGCCTGAAAGTTGATTCGATCTATGAACCGGTGGTGGACTCACTCACAGGAAATACTATAATGAAGCTTACAGCTGTTGATATCCAGCTTAATGATGTTTCCCGTTTGCTTGTCAAGGAAAAATGGTTCTTTGACAGAAAATATTCTACTCTTCAGGTAAGGATTATCGGAATTTGCCCCATGAGGGTTTTCCCGATGACAATTACTGATCAGGTTACAGGTATGACAGTTCCGACAGGTGATATTAATAAACAGTTGCTTTTCTGGGTCTATTATCCTGAAGTAAGATTTTACCTGGCACGGCAGGAAACATTTAATCCGCATAATGATGCCCAGCCAATTTCATTCGATGATATGTTCAACCAGAGATTATTCAGCAGCTATATCTTTAAGGAATCAAATGTATTCAACGACAGGCCAATAAATTCCTATGCAAAAGGTATGGATGCTATGTTTGAGTCAGACAGGGTTAAACAATCTGT
>JBGPAO010000167.1:0-7484 GCA_041480755.1 Bacteroidia bacterium | reverse complement strand
CAGCAGCCAGGACAAGGTTATAGTTCTCATTACCTTTCTCAAAATAAGAGGTATCTATTGTATAGATTTCAGGTTCTGTTTCCAGGGAATCAGCAGACTGGCTATAAATTATACCGGGCAAAAACAATAAAAACAAGCACAGGTATATCCGGAATGAAATCATCCTTTTATTAATTAGCACTCAATTGATCAAATATATAAAATCTTATCCAACCTCTCAATGCGTTTCAGATGCCTTATGTGTCTGAACAGGGTAAGTAAGAGGATCTTCTGTGCTGGTTGTGGGATAAAAGGTATCGTCAATTATCAATTGCTTTATCTCAAAGTCTTTATCATATTCTATCATGATCGAGAACTGATTCATATATCCTCCATTCTCCCCTGCTTTTCTGAAAAGATAAGGGCCAAGCATCGGCTTGTAGTCGGGATTAACCGGGCATCTGGTAAAATCCTTTCTATAATTCCTCACTAATGTTGTAAAGTTGTACATCAAATCAAAACCATACATACTCAGGTTATAGCCACGGGGACTGACGCGGTAAGGTTCAGTTTTAAATATCTTCCTGAATTTTCTAATAAAATCAGTGACGGATTTTTTTGTATAATCCACATAAAATGAAGTAAAATAATTCATCCCCATAAGGTGAAGATATTCCAGATCAATACTCTGAAATTTATGCCAGTTGGACATTCCGAAGACCTGTATATCATAATTTTGAACTTCCAGGAATAAGGCAGTTAAAATATTACTTACATAAGCTTCATTT
Source organism: Bacteroidia bacterium (assembly GCA_041480755.1). Classification (GTDB taxonomy): domain Bacteria; phylum Bacteroidota; class Bacteroidia; order Bacteroidales; family SM23-62; genus LJUQ01. The sequence goes on along the minus strand of JBGPAO010000167.1, from coordinate 6,717 downwards.
GTAGAAGGAATTATAATGATATTTTTGTCACCACTGGTAAGGAATTGGTCCATTTCATATTCAGCGCTGTCATTAATAATAACCTCCTTAAGGTGCAATTCATCATAATATTCTCTGGTTGCAAGTTCCTCATACATCTCCTGCTTTAAAAAATCTACTGTTTCATATTCGAGGGAATCTCCGTTATGAATAATTATCATTGTATTGCCCCAGTAGTTAGTAAGGAACCTGGCCCAATTCCTGAATTCAATTTCCATTGCAGGTATCATCTGAATAAAGTATGGATTATTCCGCAGCAACAACTGATTATCAGTGAATGGGGAAATCACAGGAATCTGATTTTCTTTCCCGAATTCAGCTACTTTTTTCAGATTATCAGGTTCAACAGGACCAAAAATCAAATCCATATTTTTCATCTCATTTTGCTGCAATATCTGTTCAATTTGAACTGTATCTCTTTCTGTATCATACACATACAGATCAACTGAAATACCGTTATTTTTCAGGGAATCAAGAGCAAGAAGTACTCCTTCATAGAAATCAAGAAATCCAATTATTCTAGGATTTATTGCCGATAATTCTTCTTCAAGTTTTCTTATTTCCTTCCATTTATTTTCTCCCATATAAGGATCTTCCTCTGCTTTTGTAATTGCTTCCTGCAACGCAATAGAATCTGAAATTTCTTCAGTACGCAGAGACAGGGGAAGAAACAATCCAACAGTTAGTGTGCGTTTAACAGGATCAGGCGAAAACTTCATGCAGTCGGCCTCAATCCACCTCTCAATCCTCGCAGAATCATGAATAACAGTCATCGTATCCACCAGCGTGGTGTCCGGAACATAACCAGTTGTATCCGTTGCAGCCACCTCAGGTTTTCTTGGGATTTTTATATACTCTTCAGTTTTCAGGTTTCCCCATTTTAACTGCGGATTCAACTCCCTGATTTGATCTTCATCCACCCCATAATAAACTGAAAGGCTGTACAATGTCTCACCTTTTTTTACATGATGGAAAAAATAATCCTCTGTCGGAAATGTATCCCGCGGCTGGAGGTACTGTTTCTTTGGGATCTTAATTACCTGGTTGATCTGAAGATCGCTGTATTCCACTTCCGGATTATACTTTTGAATTTCTTCAACCGGAACACCATATTTCCTGGAGAGAAAATAGATAGTTTCTCCTGCACTTATAATATGATAATGGAATTCATCAGTAGAAGGAACTGTAATTTCCTGCACATGAACGGGATCAGCAGGAATCTTAAGCACCATGCCTGCTTTCAGGCCTGCAAACAGATCCGGATTTTCCAGGGCAATAACTTTCTCATTGATATTATAAGCCTTGCTGATCCCATAAAGGGTTTCCTTCTCTCTGACATAATGGATATAGTAAACCTTTCCTTCCAGGATAACTTTATCAGTTGACCTTTTAACGACAACTCCTTCCTCCTGTGAAAAAGCCTGGGTAAAAAGGAACATCAGTAATAATATCCACGGAATACTTCGCATAAGCCATTAAAGTATATTGGCAGTAAGGAACTTATTTATATTTGTTCTTATTCGTTCCATGATTTCTGATGTATCTGATCTTGGAAATTTCTCTCCAGTTAGTTTTTCATAAAGTTCTATATATCTGTCAGATACCTGAATTACAAATTTGTCCGACATGTGTGGGACAACCTGGTTAGCCTTACCCTGGAAATTTCTTTCCATAAGCCATTCGCGTACAAATTCCTTCGAAAACTGTTTTTGCCGTTCTCCCTTTTTCTGACGTTCATCATATCCTTCAGCATAAAAATATCTTGATGAATCGGGTGTGTGTATTTCATCTATCAGATAAATCTTTCCATCTCTTGTTCCGAACTCATATTTAGTATCGACAAGAATAAGGCCTTTCTCAGCAGCAAGCTTTGTCCCCCTTTTAAAAAGCTTTCTTGTATATTGTTCCAGAAGATTATAATGCTTTTCATAGATGATTCCTCTTTCCAGTATTTCTTCCTTTGTAATATCCTCATCATGGCCCTCTTCAGCCTTTGTTGATGGAGTTATAATTGGTTCAGGAAATCTGTCATTTTCTCTCATCCCCTCCGGCAGTGGCACACCACAAATCTGCCTGATGCCTGATTTGTAGATTCTCCATGCATGGCCGGATAGATATCCTCTTATAACCATTTCAATTTTTATTGGTTCTGCAATCAGGCCTATTGTAACATTTGGATCGGGTGATGCGATTTTCCAGTTTGGGGCAATATCATCGGTTTTATCAAGAAATTTCACGGCTACCTGATTAAGGACCTGTCCTTTGTATGGTATACCTCTCGGAAGTATTACATCAAATGCTGAAATACGATCAGTGGCGACCATCAGAAGATATGAATCATTGATGTTGTAGACATCCCTTACTTTCCCATGGTACAAACTCTTCTGTCCTTCGAAATGAAAATCGGTTCTTGTTATGACATTTTCCATTTTTCCTGTTTATTTATTTTTAAAAGCTTCAACTATGTACTTGACCAGTTTATGACGGATAATATCCCTTGAATCAAAAAAAATAACAGAGATACCTTTTATATCCGCGAGAAGTTCAATTGCTTTGAGCAAACCCGAATCATTACTATCAGGGAGGTCAATCTGGGTGATATCGCCAGTAACTATAAATTTAGCGGTTTTTCCCATCCGGGTTAAGAACATTTTCAACTGATTAAAGGTGGCATTCTGTGCTTCATCGAGTATTACAAATGCATTATCAAGTGTTCTACCCCTCATGAACGCAAGGGGAGCAATCTGAATTGTACTGTCCTCAAGAAATGTTTTAAGTTTTTTCGGTGGTATCATATCATTCAAGGCATCATACAAAGGCTGCATATAAGGATCTAGTTTTTCCTTATAATCCCCGGGCAGAAAGCCAAGCCTTTCCCCAGCCTCTACTGCGGGACGCGTAAGAATGATCCTTTTTACTTCCTGATATTTTAATGCTTTAACTGCCAGTGCGATAGCTGTATAAGTTTTTCCTGTTCCTGCCGGTCCAATTGCAAAAACCAGGTCATTTGCTGAACTTTCCTCGACAAGCTTTTTCTGATTAACCGTTTTGGCACGAATTGGTTTTCCAATATTACCAAAGAATAATACGGCCTTCAATATATTCTGTTGTTCCACCATATCTCCTGCGTTTCCCTCAATTAATGAAGAAAAATAATCTTCATCAATCTCATCAGTATTTTGAATGTATTCTATTAATACGGATAATACTTCCTCAAAAAGGTTTAATTCTTTTTCCTCACCCTTTATCTTCAGTTCATCTCCTCGCGCCACTACCTTGATCTTGGGGAAATTTTTGATAATCCTTTCAAATCTGTTGTTATTGATTCCTAAAAGTTTAACAGGATCAATGCCTTCCAAATATATTTTTTTCTCAATCATCCAGTTTCCATAATATTATTTACTTTTGGATAATGCAAATTAAATCGTTTTTTTTTAGTTTTCAATAACCAATCCTGATCCCCGTCTGTTAACCTGATATGCCAATTATTACTTTAACAACTGACTGGAATTCAAATGATTATTATTTAGGGGCCTTAAAAGGAAAAATTTTGAGTCAGTGTCCCGATGCAGTTATTGTAGATATATGCCATCAAATTCAGCCGTTTAACATCCATCAGGCGTCCTTTATTATAAGGAATTCATTCCCTAATTTTCCTGAGGGGACTATACATATGATAGGAGTAAATACAGAAGGAGGCCCAGACAGTCCTTTTCTCATCATCAAATATGAGAATCATTATTTTATTGGGACCGACAATGGCATTTTCGGATTACTTTTTTCGGCAGAGCCGGAAATGATAATTTCAATTAAAACAAAGGAAAAAATCCCGGGCTTCAGCGGTATTTCACTTTTAACTGACGCAGCCTGCAGATTATATAAGGGGGTTCAGCCTGAATCTCTTGGTACCAGTGTCAAATCCTTTAAAAAACGAATCCCGACCCGCGCAGCAATTGATGAATCAGTAATTAACGGAAGCGTGATTTATATTGATTCATACAAGAATGCAATCACCAATATATCAAGGGAACTTTTTGAACGAGTAGGGAAAAACCGTCCATTTGAAATATTTGTCCGCAGTAATCATTACAAGATTGACAGGATCAATAATTTCTACCATGAAACCAGTCCCGGCGAGATCCTTGCCATTTTTAATTCAATCGGATTACTTGAAATAGCCATGAATATGGGAAACGTAGCCGAACTCCTGGATTTGTCTGTCAATTCAAGTGTCAGGGTCAAATTCCGTGAAGAATAGAGTTAAGCCGGGGTTATATCACAACTATATCTAAATGCAAAGCGCTGATTTATCTTATGAATACAATTGATGAAAAAATGGCGGCTTTCAGGAAGCTGCTTGAAATAATGGATCAGCTCAGGGAGGAATGTCCATGGGACAGGAAGCAGACCAATGAGACATTAAGGAACCTGACTATTGAAGAGACCTATGAACTGGCCGATGCAGTGACTGAGAACAAGCCACTGGAAATAATGAACGAACTTGGCGATCTGATGCTGCATATTGTCTTCTATGCTAAAATAGGATCTGAACAAGATGATTTTGATATCGGAGATGTAATTAACTCGCTGAATAAAAAACTCATTTACAGGCATCCACATGTATTCGGGGAAATTAAAGTCAAAGATCATGAAGATGTGAAAAGAAACTGGGAGGAGCTTAAAATGAGAGAGGGCAGAACAGTGCTTGCGGGTGTACCTGTAAATCTTCCTGCAATGATAAAAGCTAACAGAATCCAGGATAAGGTAAAATCAGTCGGATTCGACTGGGAAGAAAAGTCACAGATATGGGAGAAAGTAAATGAAGAACTTTCAGAACTGAAAAAGGAAGTTGAAACCGGCGATATCAGAGGTATGGAATCAGAATTTGGGGATCTCATCTTTTCAGTAATAAACGCTGCAAGACTATATGGAATCGATCCTGAAACAGCTCTTGAGAAAACCAATAAAAAATTCATTAAAAGGTTCAACTGGCTGGAAAAGGAAACAAGAGCAATGGGCAAATCATTGAAAGAAATGACATTGGAAGAGATGAACAAAATCTGGGAAAGTGCTAAAGAAAATGACTGATAAAATAAGGCTAACTCAAAAGAAAAGACTGGCGCTTAGGAGAAGGAACAGGTAAAAACAAAGGCGCAAGCTTTTAAAGAGATTAAGATTTGGACTTCGGTTTTGGTTTAGCTTTTGGTTTAGCTTTATCTGCTATAGTGGTTTTAGGTGAGGCGAGAGTCTTTGATTTAGGTTTATTCTGTTCCTTAACCTTAGCCTCAGCCTCTTTCTTCTTTTCTTCCTTCCCGAACTTTAAAAGATCATGTTTCTGCAGGATATTGTACCAGTTGATCATCTTTTTTATATCAGAGATATAGACACGTTCCTGGTCAAAATCCGGTAAAATCTTCAGGAAGTAAGCTTTTAATTCATCCGGAGAAGATTTTGGATCTATAGATGCGCCGCCAGATTCCTTTTCTACTATTTTTTTAAAGACATCTTCAAGAAGCACCTCTTCCTGTTTGGTAAATACAGCAATATCTTTCAGAGAATTGACTTTCATGGTTGAAAAAGCCTGCATTCGTTTTCCGGTTTCCAATGATTCTACTATTATTCCATTGCGCGCCTGTGAAATATATTTGAATAGTCCACCCAGTCCGGATATTGACATAATATCCTTTAAAACTGATTTTTCATCCTCTGATTCCGGGTTATCCTTTCCAATACCAGGCAGATCTTTTTGAAAGCCTGGTTTGGTGTACATTTTTTGTTTTAAGGATTTCTGTGATAATCCTTTTTCCTTCGGTTCAATTTCTGAAGCTGCATGCTTGACCGATTTCTTAAAACTCTGTTTCTGTGGTGCTTGCTTTTCAGCCATTGTTTGTTTTTTTAGTAAAGTAAATAAATTTTTGACTTTTAATTTATTCCTCTCTCCTTTTTTATTCTCTCATATGCCTCATTGACTTTCTGGAATTTCTCATTCGCTGTCTTCTTGAACTCTTCGCCCAGATAACTTACTTTATCCGGATGATATTTCACTGCCACACGTCTGTATGCTTTCTTCACCTCTTCATCAATGGCAGTCTTGTCAATTTCCAGAATTTTGTATGCAGAATCAATGTCTTTATAATACGTTGACTGCAGTGATTCGATATCCTTGTCGCTTATACCCAGGTATCCTGCAATAATCCTTATTATGTCTATCTCCTCAATACTTACCTTCTGATCAGAATATGCAATACCAAAGAGAAAATGAATTAGCTGTAATCGTGAGGGATAATCAAGTTTATTTTTGATTTGTATTGTAACATCTCTGATCGGGATGGATTGCTTCAGGATATCTCTCAACATCAGCATCGCTTCCTGAGAAGAAGCCCTGCCAAAATTCTGGATAAAATACTGTTTTACATATTCTAATTCTGATGTAAGGACTTTTTTATCTGCATTCATTACAGCAGCAATAAGAACAAGCAGGCTCACTGCAAAATCACCACGGGTTGTCACACCTGATTCTACCTGGCTCATTTGTCCTGCCTGGTCAATAAAAGTGCCTACAACAAATCCCAGCACTCCCCCAAGTGGGCCTGCCATGGCCCATCCAAGACCACCACCTATCCATTTACCAAAATTTCCCATAAACTAAAATAGTTCTCGGTTCTGTAGCCTCCGACT
>JBGPAO010000166.1:0-7487 GCA_041480755.1 Bacteroidia bacterium | reverse complement strand
CTTTTCCAGAGCATTGCGGTTTGAAATCGGTAATTATAAAATAGTGCTGGTTTCCGGTACAGCCAGTGTTAATGAAGAAGGCAAAGCCGAACATATTGGCGATTTTAAAGCCCAGTGCTGGAGAACCTATCGGAATATCACCAACCTGCTGGCTGCAGAAGGAATGACATGGCATGACGTGGTTAGAACCACCAATTACCTCAGGGATATTGAACGTGATTATGCTGAATTTAATAAGATTCGTACTTCATTTTTTAAATGGCTGAACCTGGATCCGCTGCCTGCAAGTACAGGAATCCAGGCCAGACTGTGCTGGGAATCCCTGCTTGTAGAGATTGAAGTGTATGCAATTTGTAAAATAAATCAAAACTAACTATATGAAACCGCAGGTTGGTATCTGTGTAATTTCCATGCTGATCCTGATGTCTTTTACCAGGTTAAACGGGCAGGAAAAGAAATCAAATTACAGTAATATACCGGATGAACTTGTTGCATATGATAAATATCAAAAAGCTTATATGTATCATTTTCTTGAACCTTTGATATTTTATGGCGCTGGCCGTGAAAAGCTGCCGCCCACAGATTTGAAGGAAGTAAGGATTGGATTCCTGGGACCACTGGAAGGTTCAATTATTGTATTCCTTGGCAAACAGATGCTACAGGGATCAATGCTGGCCATTGAGGAGGCAAATAAGAAAGGTGGTTATAAGGGTATTCCTTATAAATTGATGATACATAATGATGTAGGGCTCTGGGGTGCTGCAGCCAATGAGGTTGTGAAGATGGACGATGAGAAAGTATGGGCGTGGCTGGGTTCAATCGATGATATTGTTTCACATGTGGCAATAAGGGCAACCTTAAAACTGGAAATTCCAAATGTCAACACCGGTGATCCTGATCCTACTTTTACAGAGACAGCCATACCATGGGTTATACGTGTCATTCCCGATGACCGCCAGAGCGGTTATGCACTGGTTAACCAGATATTTAACAGGGACAAACATTCCCGGGTGGCAGTAATAAGGATGAATAACCGTTATGGGAGAGTCGGGATCCTTCATTTCACCCGTTCATCTACGCGTATAGGTTATCCTTTGATCATTGAAGAGCGTTTCAACGATGGAGAGACAGATTTCAAAGAACAGTTGGAACGAATAAAGAAAACCTCACCAGATGCAATTCAAATCTGGGGAAATGCCAAAGAATCCGCACTGATATTGCAGCAGATACGTGAGTTGGGAATGAATCAGCCAGTATACGGCTCAGACAGGATGGTCAATCTCGAATTTCTGAAGATTGCCGGAAAGTTAGCTGATGGTGTAGTAACCACCTGCCAGTACAATCCCGATGCTGAGAATCCAAAGCTGAAAGCATTTAAAACTAATTACTTCAAAAGATTCGGACAGGAGCCTGATGTGTTTGCTGCCCATGCATATGATGGGATGAACATTATAATTGAAGCTATTCAAAAAGCTGGACTGAACCGTGTCCTTATTCGCGATTTACTTACTGATTTGAAAACCTTTCAGGGTTATCAGGGAGTTACCGGCAAGATTATTTTTGACGCAACCTGGAATAATATAAGACCTATCTTTATGGCTAAAGTCATTAACGGTAAATTTGAATTTTCTCCTGCACCTCCTCTGGAGAAAAGTGATCAAATATATAAGAAACCTAGAACAGGATACTAATCTTAAAGAGGAATAAAAAATGGAATCAAACCACTATAATGATCCGTCAAGTATTGGAGGAGAATCTGTCCCCATAAGAGTGAACCGAAAATCCAAGCCGGAGGCAACACAGGTAAACATAAGTGGAATTAATATCGGAGGTTCTGAGGTTATTATTATAGCCGGACCCTGTGCAGTGGAGAGTTATGAACAACTGATTGAAACGGCAAGTGCAGTAAAAAAGGGCGGTGGGAAAATATTAAGAGGGGGTGCATTTAAGCCGCGCTCATCTCCATATAATTTCCAGGGGCTCGGAGAGGAAGGATTAAAATTGCTGAAGGATATAAGCATTCGTACCGGATTGCCTGTTGTCACCGAAGTCATGGATACACGTAAGGTTGAAATGGTTGCAGAATATGCTGATATGCTGCAGGTAGGTTCGCGGAATATGCATAATTATCCGCTTCTGAAAGAAGTGGGCATGCAAAGGAAACCGGTATTGCTGAAACGCGGAATGATGGCTACAATTGAAGAATTTCTTCTGGCTGCTGAATATATACTGAATCAGGGCAATGAACAGGTTGTTCTTTGCGAACGGGGCATTCGTACCTTTGAAACCTCAATGCGGAATACCCTTGACCTGGGCGCTGTCCCGATGCTTAAACATCTGACTCATCTTCCTGTTATTGTAGATCCCAGTCACGGAACAGGGCACTGGTGGATGGTTCCTGCTATGGCTAAAGCGTCTATCGCAGCCGGGGCTGATGGCCTAATCATGGAGGTTCATATTAAATCCGGTGAAGCATTATGTGATGGTCATCAATCGCTTAGCCCAAATGAATTTATACAGCTCATGACAGACCTGAAGAAAATAGCACAGGCTGTCGGCAGAGAAATTTTGTTGCCAGTACCTGCCGTTTTATGAAGGTTAAAAGGAACCATTCTTTAAGAATATCGAAATTATTCTTTCATGCTTGCCTGATCGTGGGCATATTTTTTATCAGCATTGGCAAAACTGCTGCCCAGGGTCAGGTGAATCCTACTTCAACAATAAAAATCGGATTATTAATCCAGGACAGCAGCTATACTTCAGCTGTACAGGGTGCTGAAATGGCCATCAGGATTGCCAACGAAAAAGGCGGCATGAACGGCCGTAAGTTTCAGCTTGTTGTGCGGTCGATGGAGGGCCCGTGGGGAACAGGTTCCAAAGAGGCTGTTGATCTGATCTTTGAGGAGGAAGTCTGGGCTTTAATGGGTTCACATGATGGCCGCAATGCTCATATTGTCGAACAGGCTGCCACAAAAGCGCGTGTTGTTTTCCTTTCTGCATGGGCAAGCGATCCAACCCTTTCTCAAGCTTTTGTTCCATGGTTCTTCAATTGTGTCCCAAATGACAATCAGCAGGCTGCTTCATTGATTGAAAAAATATATAGCAAAAATAAAACTGACAGAATTGCTGTCATTTCAGAGAATAATTATGATTCAAAAATGACCTGCGATAACTTTTTAAAGTCAATAAAAACATCTGGAAAACCTTCCCCGCTTCTGTTTAATTATGATCCCGGCAACCGGCATCTGAATGTTTTGCTGGAAGAAGTCAGTAAGGCTGAAGTGAATTCAATTGTAATATTTTGCCAGCCTTCTGTTTCACTCGAAATAATCAAACAAATCCGGCTGAAAAAGATGGACAAGCAATTTTTCGGATCATTAATGCTTTTAAATGAAAATGAATTATCAGATAAGGACCTTCAGTATATTGACAACCTTCTTTCAATCCCTTCTGGAGACTGGTCAGGGTCTGAAAACCTGAATTTCAGGCAGGAATTTCAAAAAACATATAAGAAGATGCCAGGTATGGTCGCTTCATATTCCTATGATGGTATGAATTTGCTGATCGAGGCCATTCGAAATGCCGGGAGTGATGAACGTGAAAAGATTCAGAAATCACTGGAAAATATAAACTTTAAAGGTGTTACTGGAACAATTCAGTTTGACGATAAGGGAAACCGCATAGGGAATTTCGGAATAATGAAGACAAAGAACGGGGTGCCGGTAAGCTCAGAATGAAATCCTATTTATTTGTTAATTTTGACAGCATGAAAAATATAAGTCTTTTACTACTGATTACTTTTTGCATTTCATTATTGTCAGGATGCAGAAACAGTGAAAAGAAATCCACCCAAAAATCAACGGATCTTATAACAGTTAAAACCTTGGGTCTCGCTTATCTTGAAGAATTTAAGCTTGAAGAAGCCGAAAAGGAGTTCCTGAAGTTTATAGATCTGGCGCCAAAAGAGAAACTTGGATATGCCAATCTTGGTCTGACCTATTTAAGAATGGCCAGGTATCCGGAGGCCGAAAAACAGTTGCTGAAAGCCATTGAAATCGATCCGAGAGACCCCGATATAAGACTGATCCTGGCAACAGTGTATAAGATGAATAATGAACGTGACCATGCAATTTCAGAACTTAAGGATGCCCTTACTTTTGCTCCTGACCATATTAAAATACTGTATGAAATCTCTGAATTATATTCCACTCTTCCCGACGAAGATTCTCAGAAACAGCGTGAGAACTATATCCTAAGTCTTGTTGAAAAAGCACCAGGGAATCTTGTTGGCAGGCTTAACCTGGCAGATATTTTAATCAAAAATGGAGAATTCGATAAAGCAGTTGAGCAGATGGAGGAAATAAATAAACTGTTCCCCGAATTCCCGAAAGAAGCAGTTGATTATTATGATAAGACACTTTCATTACTGAGGAACAAAGACAAAGAAAATGCAATTATCCAGTTTACAATTTTTCATAATTATCTTAAGGTTACTTCCCCATATCAGGCTGGTGTAATGGATCTTAAGGGCCCGGGCGGATCTCTGATAGGATTCCCCCTTATTACATTTGACAGACAGTCATCATCGCGTAAAGTAGAAAACGTATCGCTCCTTGATATTATTAAATACACAGATGCTTCCTCAGCCGCAGGCATGGATATTGTTCCAAAATTAGCTGATGGTGAAAATAAAGAATTCAGATGTTCCACTCATGTTGAAGCATGCGATTATGATGGTGATGGAGATATTGATTTGTATGCCGGCAGTTATGATCAAGTATCCTCATCTTACAGGCATTATTTGTTTAACAACGAAATGGGGAAATTTACAGATGTTTCAAAGGAAGCAGGTATAAGACATTCCGGGAATGAATCAGCTGCCGCTTTTGCTGATTTTGACAACGATGGCTTCTTCGATCTTTTAGTAATGAAAGAAGACGGCGATGTATTGTACAGAAATACCGGAAAAGGGACATTTGAAGATGTCACAGATAAAGCAAAAGCCGGCAGTAAGGCAGGAGGGAAAAAAGCTTTATTCTTTGATATGGACCACGATGGAGATCTTGATCTGTTTGAGATTTTATCACATTCAAACATGTTTCTGAGGAATAAATCAGATGGTACATTTGAGGATCAGTCAGAGAGACTTGGTCCGAAGACAAGTAACATTATAAGCAGTGATGCTGCCTTTGGTGATTTTGACGATGATGAGGATATTGATTTTATCGTCGTAAATGAAAATTCTGGTGTTTATTATTATTCAAATCAGAGGCTGGGTGTTTTCAAAGACATTACTGCTGAAAGCGGCCTTGCAGGTCAGAAAGAGGCAAGTGCGATTACTGCCGGAGACTATAATAACGATGGTTATCTTGACCTTTTTATTGCTTCACCTAACAGCATTAACAATGGACTTTACAAAAATCTCCTCAATGGCACTTTTGAAAAGGAAAAGAACATGGGAAAAATGTTCATTTCACTTGAGAATGTAAAAATCCATGATGTCTCATTCCTGGATTTTAATAATGACGGATTTCTCGATCTTTTAATTGCCGGAGAATCGACTGTAAAAGATGGCCGGGGGATCTTTCTCTATTATAATAACGGTGCAGGTAATTTCAAAGATGTCTCCGATTTATTGCCGCCCGAAGTGAGATCAGGAAATCAAATAGCATTGTTTGACTATAATGACGATGGTGACCTTGACGCTGTAATTTCAGGTCTGAATGGCGGTCTCTCCCTTCTGCGGAACGATGGCGGGAATAATAATCATTTCATCACAATGAAGCTTGTAGGATTAAAGGCCGGCAGCGCAAAAAACAATCATTTCGGGATAGGTGTAAAAGTGGAAATCCGGGCTGGTGATCTTTACCAGACAATGGTGGTAACCGATCCCAACATTCATTTTGGAATCGGAAGCCATTCCAAAGCGGATGTAATCCGGATCAGATGGACAAATGGAGTACCTCAGAATATTTTCCTGCCAGGATCTGACCAATCGCTTATTGAGGAGCAGACCCTGAAAGGTTCATGTCCATTTTTATATGCCTGGAACGGAGAAGAATTTGCTTTTGTAAAGGATATACTATGGAGAAGCGCACTTGGAATGCCTACCGGCATAATGGGAGGTTCAACTGCTTTTGCTTTTCCGGATGCATCGGATGACTATTTAAAAATACCCGGCGAATCATTAAAGCCAAAAAAAGGAGTCTATTCATTACAGGTAACTTCAGAGCTATGGGAGACTATTTACATGGACAAAATTTCGCTCGTCGCTGTCGATCACCCCGATTCAGTGGAGATTTTCGTTCCGGAACAGTTTTCCCCGCCTCCCTTCCCCGGATTAAAGATCATGCAGGTTAAGGAAAAACGTGTACCTGTTTCCGCAATAGATTCACATGGGAACAATGTGATTTCATTTATTGCAGAAAAGGACGACAATTATCTTTCAGGATTCAAACCCGGAAAATATCAGGGAATTACTGAAATGAGAGATCTGATTCTTGATCCTGGTAAATTTGATCAGTCCGGCAGATTATTTCTTTTCATGAATGGATGGATATTTCCTACCGATGCCAGCATTAATTTCGCCATGGCTCAATCGGACTCTCTTAAAACCGTTTCTCCTTCAATCCAGGTGATAAATGCAAAAGGGGAATGGGAGACAGCAATTAAGAGCATAGGATTTCCAATGGGGAAAGATAAAACTGTAATTGTTGACCTTACAGGAAAAATAACCTCGAAAGATCATCGCATAAGGATCAGAACAAATATGGAAATTTACTGGGATCAGATATTCTTCTCAGTTGGTCAGGTTGATGCCCAGGTTGTGCAAACCGTTATGAATCCTGTAAGTGCAGATCTTCATTACAGGGGGTTCTCACGTCCTTTCAGAAAAGGAGGTCGCTATGGACCTCACTGGTTTGATTATTCTGATGTTGATAAAGATCAGAAATGGAGAGACCTTACAGGCAATTATACACGTTATGGTGATGTTCTGCCCCTTCTGTCAGAGTCTGATAATAAATATATCATTTCCAATGCAGGCGATGAAACATCAATTGAGTTCAATGCCATGGCATTGCCTTCTTTAGCCAAAGGATGGAAAAGGGATTTCCTGATACGCAGCGTTGGGTGGGTAAAAGACGGCGATTTGAATACTGCGCTTGGCAGTACAGTATTGCCTCTCCCCTTTCACGGAATGAAAAGCTATCCTCCCTCAAAAAGTGATATCTACCCGGATAACCCCGAATTGCAGAAATATAACAGGGAATATAATACAAGAGTCGTAACGGCGGATAAATACATTAATGCAGTTAAAGAGTATGAAAGATATTAGCTTTGCTTTCTTTGCGCCAGCTTTGCGTACTTTGCGGTTAATATTGACTCTTTCGGTTTACCTTACAGTTATTACTTTTCAGTCATCCGCACAGAAGAAAAGCATCGTATTTACTGACGTTACAACCCAGGCAGGAATCGATTTCAAATAT
>JBGPAO010000165.1:0-7523 GCA_041480755.1 Bacteroidia bacterium | reverse complement strand
TTTATAATGTTACAATTGATAATGAACCAGTAAGGTTATCAAAAGCATTATGACAGAGAATTGAATTGGCATTCTGATCAACATGGAAATAATGATTGCAGTATTTATATTACATTTATTAAATCCGAATGCCCATTACAAGTATATCGTCTATCTGACTGGTTTCTGCCATCCAGTCATCCAATGTATTAGTTAAAAATTCCTTTTGTTCATCCATAGATTTATCGTAGATTTCCCCAAGCAGGATTTTGAAGTTTTTGAGCATGAATCTCTTACCTTTCGGACCTCCAAATTGGTCAGTGAAACCATCTGTGGATGCATACAAAACATCTCCCTTCTTTAACTGGATCAGTTTTTTGGTAAAGGGAACATTAATGATAGTCTGAATCCCGATTGGCATTTGATCTGCCTTATATTCATTTATTTCACCATCTCTTAACAAAAAAAACGAATTGTGTGCTCCTGCAAATTCGACAGTTCGCTGCTCCAGGTCAAGAATAAGTAAAATGATATCTATTCCGTCCAGTATTTCACCTTCACGGCCCGTCTGGCGTAAGGATTTTATCAACAGGATTCTCAATTCATCAAGAATCTCGTTGGCAGAAAAATCGACGTTTTTGCTGACGATTTCATTCAGTAAAGCAATCCCCAGCATGCTCATAAATGCACCTGGTACACCGTGTCCGATACAATCTGCAACCGCGCAAATAATTTTATCTTTCTTTTTAGTCAGCCAGTAAAAATCCCCGCTTACAATATCTCTCGGCCGGTACAGAATAAATCGTTCCGGCAACAGACTCTCAATAAAATCTCCGGGAGTAAGCATGGCATTTTGAATCTTTCTTGCATATTCGATACTTGCTGTAATTTCTTTTTTCTGCTCTGTAATAAGAACGTTCTTCTGTTCCAGTTCCAGGTTGGTCTTGTGTTTCTGATTATAGGCACGAATAAAAAATATAATAAAGATCGTTATGAATACAAATCCCAAGATGAATAAATAAATAACCAGCCTTTGTTGCTGGTTCCTGGATTCCTTCAATTCTACATCACGTTTCAGTATGACATTTTCACGCTCCATAGCTTCCGTTTCGTACGTGATTTGAAGAAGGTTTATTTGCTTTTGTGTATTTTCCGAGAAGATTGTATCCATAATGGAAGTAACCAGGTTTTGATACAAAAAGGCATTTTTATAATCGGATATTTCTGCATAGGAAAGCGCCAGGCCTTTGTAAGCTTCCCTCAATTCATAAGTTGCACCGATTTCCTGCGCCATCTGCTGTGCCTGTTTAAAATAAGCAAATGCTGATTCAATATCCCCCTTTTGTTTATAAGTACCTGCAAGACCCAATAACGTCTGCGTCATATCCAGTTTGGCATCTAATTTTTTTGCCATATCAAATGCTTGTTGCTGATATTTGATGGCTTCATTATAATTTCCCCATTTTGTATATACTTTTCCAATATTGGACAGGGTGTACGGCACATTACCTGTTTTGGATTTTTCAAAGGCCTCAAGTGATTGTTCATAAAAAGCCAGTGCCATTGGATAATCCCCTTTTTCAAAATATACTTCTCCGAGATTTACGGATGCAGTACCAATAGCATCCAGATCACCTAATTTTTCACTTAATCGTAACGCTTCTAAAGAATATTGCCCGGCTTTATCAAGGGTTGCCGGCTTTTTAAGATATATAAGACCGATATTGATCATCGCAGTTAACAACCTGAGTGAATCATTAATTTCTTCTGAAATTTTCAGTGATTTTAAATAAAGCTCAAGTGCCCTGGCATCATCTCCCACATTGTTATATACGGCTCCGATATTATTTAACATATTTGCAACCCCTGTGGAGTCATTAATGGATTCAAATGTTGCTAAAGACTGCTTCCAATAATTAATAGTCTCCGGATATTTACCCTGATAATAATTCCCCATCCCTATATATTTTAATGCATATGCCACACCTTTCTTGAAATTTAGCTGCCCGGCAAGATCTTTTGCCTCAGTACCTAACTGGATTGCTTCTAATGGAGATGACCAGCATAAATTGCTGCTTAAGGCAAGTAAAGTATTTACTTTTACGGTATCTTCCCTGCTGGTAAGTAATAATGCCCTTAGACTGTCTGTTTCATTATCCTGTGCTGCAGAAAGCATACAAATGAACAGCAATGGAATGTATAAATACCATTTAAAACTTCTCATAAACAGGCAAATACATATTATTGCTTGATAACCCGAAACATTTCATAGTTTTCACCTGACCTGACTTTAATAAGATATAGCCCGGAATTCAAATTGGATATATCAATTTCCAGGACATTATCACCGATCCTGAGTACTGATACAGGATATAATTTGCCCAGAATATCCATTACAGTAATATCTTCTGAAACCGCCTCATCTTTCAGATCGATGAAAACTTTATCTTTTACCGGGTTAGGATACACAAAAACGTTATTATCCGGTTCAATGGACTTTTCTGCCTCAGAGATAATTGCAGACTTTTTATTTGTACATCTGGAAGAAGTCGAGCTGGCTTCAGATGATACAGCTGTTTTATGGGCATTATCCAAACTTGCAACGATCCAAACTAATTTCCTTCCATCAAAATAAACATCGAACAAACCTTCCCCGGGCAAAAACAATTCCGGCTGATCTATAGCCTGGAAATTCCCTTCACTAACAATTTTATTATCCTCTCCGACAGGAACATACACAGCTGTTGCATTTCTATTCTGGTACATAAAATGCGCAATAAATAAATATCCTGAATTATTTACAGGTATTGGCTCTATACATTGTAATACGGTTCTGATTGCCCTGGCTCCATCCCCATATGGATTTACATACAAAGATCCATTAATTGCTATAATCTCATAGTTGGTTACAATGTCTGAAGGAATAATCTGGTAAACTCCTGCTGATCCGTTAAACATCGGATCCACTATATAACCTGGCTCATCAGAACCAAATACTTCCTGTTCAGTTTCATCGTTTACAAAACCATTATAAGAAAAAGTAAAATCGGGCAACGGATTACCTGCATAAATTACCTGATTATCCGCTGTAACGGTAAGCATTGCTTTAGTAATGGTTAAGACACCTCCAATGTAAGTAATGCTATAATTATCTCCTGCTGTCAGGGTTCCCTGTTCAATAGCATATGTATTGACACCCTCTCCTTCAATCCTCGTAAGTGAACCGCTCAGTAAATCATTGACGTACAGAATGCCTGATCCAATCTCATAGGTTAATTCAGGATCATCCATCCCATATGACTTACTTTTATTGTCTGCTTTGATTCCCAGATCAGCCTTATCAATGGTAAGCATACCCAGTCCGTAGGATATATTAAAATTATTAGAAAGGAATGTGCCCGGAACAATCCAGTGTTTTCCTGCAGTTGTGCCAGTTATTAAGATTATTGGGCTGAAGATTATTTCATCTTGTATTTCGGAAAAATCAGGTGCAGCATAAATCATAATAACCCCTGAATTGCTGCCCTCATTGATAGTATTGCTGTCAACAAATGGTATTTCATTCACCAGTGGTAGTCCATTAACCAGTGGAATTCCATTTACCAGCGGGATTCCATTTACCAGTGGTATTCCATTTACCAGTGCTATACCGTTAACCAGGGCAATACCATTCACAAGAGGTATTCCATTATCTACGACATTACCATCCTTATCAACTACTGTACCATCGGGATTCTGGTAGTTTGCCGCGCACACAAGTGATTCCGGCGGTATATTACCTGTTATGCCATTCACAAGAGGAATTCCATTTACCAGGGGTATTCCGTTTACCAGGGGTATTCCATTTACAAGAGCTATTCCGCTTGCCAGGAAATTCATATTCTCAAGATCAACAAAATCCCAGCCTCCATTTGCGTTTACAAGTGCAATGCCATTTACCAGGGGAATACCATTTACCAGTGGGATGCCATTGACCAACGGAATACCATTTTCTATATTAATTTTGGTATCACCCAGGAGGGCAGTCCCATTCATAATGTTCACACTATTCACTAAGGGTATCCCATTTACCAGAGGAATACCATTCACCAGGGGTATACCACTCACTACTGGTTCACCATCGATATATGTAACACCATCTTCCACCCTGACTTCAACACCATTTACAAGTGCAATTCCATTGACTAATGGAATTCCATTTACAAGTGGAATACCATTTTCCAGTTGTGTATCACCAATCTTTGTCATAAGGCCGTCCAGTACAGTAATTTCAACACCATTGACCAGCGCAATACCATTAACTATGTTCAAACCATTCACTAATGGAATACCATTGACCAATGGGATCCCATTTACCAGAGGGATACCACTTAATACAGCTGTATCATTGATATATGTAATACCGTTTTCAACTCTGACTTCAATGCCATTCACAAGGGCAATTCCATTTATCAAAGGGATACCGTTTACAAGAGGGATACCATTTACAAGAGGGATGCCATTTACAAGAGGTATACCATTTACAAGGGCAATACCATCTACCAGGGCTTCCGAGTGTTCAGATTCAATATTATCAAGGATTATCTGCTTATCTAAATCGTCAATAATTATATTGGATTCATCAATATTATATGTAAAACTAATTTGTGATTCATGGATTGAATCCCCATATGTAAGCTCCAGATCATTGGGTGTTATTTTAAGAGACAGTTTTTCAATGGTGAGATCTCCATCCACAAATTTGAAATTATATTTTTCTTTCAGCGCAATATCCAATTCATACCTTGGATCAAGTGGATCTGTTATAGATCCCAGCTTAGGATCAAAATAGGGTCTTATGATATATTTTCCTACATCAGTTTTGCTTGTGACTGATGTTTCAAATCTGATATTTGCCATTCTTGCCAGTTCATCCGGTAAAAGATTCCCATCAGCAAGGGGTAAACCATCAACAAGAATGGTTGTCTTATATTCAGGGAGTACTTCACCATATTTCTTGGTATAGTCATTGGCAATTATTGTAATATCTTTCTTTACGGTACCAAAGAAGAATACCGGATCAGATGTTCCACCATCTAACTGACTGCTGGAAATGGGAGGAGTATATGCCCGGATAACTGGATTTCCTATAAAAACAGGGACAACAGCTTTCAATGAATCTTCGCTGATATAAGTTGTTTCCAGTGGTTGGTCCCTGAACAGTATTTCTGAGGTAGCAGTCAGGTATTTACCTTTTGCTTTAACAACAAATTCAGTTTCTCCGGGTATTATCCCATCCGGGATAATCAACTTATCCAGAACAGGTGACGGTGCAGCAAAAGTCGAAATTGCAGCGTCGGCCTGGATAAATCCATATCCCGTTGAGAAATCAAAGCCAGTCGCATCCATATCCAGTGCTGTACTCTGCAATAACTGCTTTACATCTTCAGGGCTGAGTACTACGTTATCGAACAAACTTTTGGCATTCAATATCAACGCTGCCACGCCAGCAGCATGAGGGGCTGCAGCTGAAGTACCAAAAAAATCAAAGTTCCCATCTCCGTCAAGATCAAAGGGACCTAATTTTACCGTTGTGTTTACTCCATTGGGTGCAGTGATCTCAGGTTTCTCTCTGATCATCCCATTTACCGGCGTCCCCCCTGCTGAAGAAAAAGAAGCGATGGTTGGTGGATTAATTCCATATACCGGGGTATTATCATATTTAACGGCACCCACAGCAATCGCGCCTGTGGCATTTGACTGCCCGACTATTGTTGATGTGCCTGAATTATATTCATTAATTACCAAATCTCCCCTGAAAACTATGTACTTGAAATTCACATTGGTTAAACCGGACGCCCTGGCAACAATGATATTGGTCGTCGCATTTCCTCCCTTAACTATAAAAGGTAAAACTTCAACAGGATCACCTCCAATATTATTCCGGTTAAATCCAAAAAGTGTGGTTCCATCCTCATTGGATAAATAAACATCGAGATCTGTCTGAACAGACGTTGCATCTTCCCACTGTAAAACAACTGTATAGGTGCCTTCAGCAAGTGAAATACTCTGATACCTGTCACCTCCCCCGAAATCGTGTAAAACTCCTGTAATGCCTTTGGGTGTAGGACTCCTGGCAGGAGAGAATATTTTCTGATAGGACTTATGCCCAAAATTACCTGCGGCGGAAAAATAAGTTACTCCACGGTCAGTCACATAATCAACTGACCGGGCTACAATTCCGTCACGAAAAAAAGGTTCTGTAATATATGTGATATCGTCGACAATAATATCACAGCCTGCATCTGCAAGTTCCTTAATACCTGCAGCAAAGTCACTGGCACTGATTATACCCGTTCTGAATGCTAATTCGGATTTTGGTGCAATATCATGCAGAATTTGCAGCATGGCTCGTCCTTCATCAGTATGCTGACCAATTCCAGCCGGACAATCCTTTAAGACCTGGACAGGAGTCAGATTTGTATCTATATTTCCCGGACCTGGCAGATCCCCGTTCCTAACATCAGCCTCTGCCCCACCCAGGGTATTATAACTGTTTGATAAAACCCCTATTTTAATGCCCTCGCCTGACACATGAAATCCGTCCCGTGCAAAATCTGAACGCATGGAATAATCTCCAAAATTGATAGCGAGACCGGTATTTGTAACGATCTGTGGATAAACAGGCCGAACATAATTTATATATTGAGGCAGATTATTTAACATCAGCAGATTATTGATCGGGAACCATCCAGTTATCTTAAGGTTGCCGGGATCACCAGACACAACTGTTAATCCATAGCCTTTGATCAGCATAGACAGTAATGCATCATACTGCCCCTGGATAACATTAATTTCTATCAGAACATTTTCGCCACTTATCTGATATATATCATCAGATTGAGCAAAATGGGTTTGAATATAGGTCTCAAATAATGAGTTTAACTCCGCGCCAATTAGTGTATTCAACAGCTTTCCACCCTGAGGGGGTTTATAATATGGTATTATATTACCACTGCCTTTGCAATGAGAAGAGTTAGAACTAGCAGTAACTTCTTTTACAGTGCCTGTAGGGAGAACCATATGCCAAAGTACTCTGTCCTGTGAATTAAATTCCTTGCTGAACACATATGAATGCCTGCCTGAACTAAATGTGTTAACCGCTTTAGTCTTTGTCTTTCCATTATTATATATCAAAATGCTGTTGGTTTCTGGTACAACAATGCTAAAATTATTCGGATTGTCGTAACCGAAATTGGCAATGAATTTATCATTCCCGATATACTCCACACATTCAACAATAATGTTAATGTCTTTTTGCTTCTGGCTGAAAGCAAATAAAGGGAATAAAAGCACTATACAACAAATAAGCCATAAGGATTTCAGAACACTGGTCCGCAAGGCCAATTTTGAATAGGAATTACCGATTATTGCTTTCATAATAAGTTTTATTATTTACATAGCTTAGCAAAATTTACGTTTTTTTTATATCAATTACAAATATACAATCTACTTATCCTACCAAATTGATAGGACAAAAATACAAAAATCTTTTAAATAATCTT
>JBGPAO010000164.1:0-7578 GCA_041480755.1 Bacteroidia bacterium | reverse complement strand
CATTCTTTACAATTTCCTGATTATCAATTGTTGAAATTGGTGCTGTTAAATCCTTCACCTTAGCAGTTCCATAACCAATCGTAACTACCTCATCGATGCCTACAATATCAACCTGAAGGACAACATTAATTTCCGTCTGGCCATTAACAGCAAGCTCCTGAGTTTTCATACCAATAAAAGAAAATACCAGAGTTGCTTCTGACGGGACGTTGCTTATTGAATAAATTCCATCAAGGTTAGTAATGGTCCCGAGGGTTGTTCCTTTGACTAAAACGTTCACACCTGGTATGGGAGTTCCATCCTCGGCACTAGTCACGCTCCCGGTAATTGTAACCTGGGCCAATAAAATGTTTGCTATAAGAAGCAAACAAGACAGAGTAAAGATTTTTTTCATAGTTTATAGAATTTGAGGTTACATTAGTTATGTTTATAATTCCAAATTTACTGGTATTTTCCTTAACCTGTGCTGACTATTAAACCGTCAACTTATCCTGAAATTATTTTATCAATGTTTCAAGCCATCCTCCCTGGAATCCGGCTTTTTTCAATCCGGAAACGATATATTTGTTTTTCTTCATAATATCCCGGATAAGACCTGTCTGCCAGTTTTCCAGCTGGATCAGGATCGGACCCTGATCTATGCCAATGTAATCTTTGTCAAACCACCCTGGCTCAGTTTTCTTATCAGGATGGAAAGAAAGATTAAAGGCATCTTTAAATCCATATTTATTAAATAAAGAATCACCGAAATTGTTCTTCATGGATAAGAGTGCATCAATACATATCTCGGGTGCAAAGGGGATTGAACCACCTGCAGCTGTTGGTGCCAGGGTGCCGTCATCAACGATTTCTAAATTGCTTGCTCCCCGGGCCCTGTAGCCCCAGAACTGAATGCTGTCGATTTCAAAAGGCAATTTTATATCGCCGGGACCATCACATGCTGTCAGTCCCCAGATATTATGGTCATATCCATTGAAACCAGAGGGATTATCAATGCCATAATCCCTGTTGGAATAGGTTGCTCTCCTGGAATTCTCAAAATAATCGATCCCTTTTTCAGTCATGTACGGATCACGTATACCCCTGAAATCAATGAACATATGTGAATACTGGTGTCCGAAAAGAGGCGAAAAATTAATATGTTCCTGACCGTAAAATTCTGACCACTGGTAGTTCCTGCACCAGGATGCCCACGCTGAGTCATGGATCGGGTGAGTTGGTGACCCCAGTGCAATAATAATCAGGATCATAGCTTCGTTATAACCTGTCCATTGCGATTGCAGGAAACCGCGTTCGGGAAACCATCCCATTGACATACATTCCTGGCCGTTCATAGCCCAGTCCCATTCCACACGCAGATACAATGAATCAGCCAGATTCCTTATTTTTTTTTCAATTTCATTATCCCCTTCAAAATATGACTGACACGAGAGGATACCAGCCATTAAAAGCCCGGTATCGATAGTTGATAATTCTACATCCCTGTAACGCACTCCATCACCATACGTAAGGAAGTGATAATAAAATCCTTTATAACATGTAATACCAGATGCCTCAGGACCTTGTTTCGACTGCCACAGCCAGTTCAAAGCGTAAAGAATCCGTTTTGCTCCTTCTTCCCGTGTAATATAATTATTCTGGATGCCAACCAGGTAAGAGGTCAATCCAAATCCTGTTGCTGCTATACTAGTAAAGTTACGTGATGGATACCTGTCTGGTATCTGGCCGGTTGGTTTATCAGCCAGTTCCCAGAAATAGAGGAATGTTCTTTTTTTAAGGTCATTTAAAAATGCAGACTTGTCAGAATCTGCCGGAGAATAATTATTACAGGAGAAAAACAGGATAAAGAGAAGGCTGATTAATAAATATTTCAGGAGCTTCGACATAATATGGAATTATTTATAAAATTCGAGGTAGTTTAGGAGTAAATTTCTGACAATAAAGTTATAAACAATAAGGACATAGTAAAATGCTGAAAATCTTCACTTCGAAAAAATCCTTCATGTTATAAAACATAAATTCTGTGAGTATAATTTTAACTCCCCAAAATTATCTATTGAAGAATGGGAGGGCAAGAATACAGGAGTGCAAAAGTAGTTCTATTTTACAAAAATCTTACCATCTCTTCTAGTCGAGATCTCGTCCAGAGTCAGAACCCGTGGCGAATTATAAAGTTTGATTATCTTCTCTTCAGTATTACTCCTTGTCAGCAGGTTCCCCCAGCTCATAAACCATTCCCAGTCAGGCTGTTCGTCTAATATTTCCGGTTCGGGCAGGCCGCCCACTTCTCCAAGAGCAATTGGTTTACCTTTAGAAAGCCTGATCAGGTCATCATGATGAGATTGCTTATAGTCATTCCGGTATACATCTGCTGCAAGAACATCAACATAATCATCCCCCGGATAGAAAAGCTCATAATCAAAGGCCTCATCACCAGGTATATCTCTTGGAGCATTTGTGTTCCAGACCCAGATCAGGTTGTTCAATTTATGATAATCTGTAAAATATCTGAACATCATCCTGTATAAGGCCGGAAAACCGTTTTCCCCTTTTTGATTGCACCACCAGAACCAGACTCCGTTCATCTCATGATACGGCCGCCATAATACAGGTATCTTTGCCTCCTCCAGTTTTTTCAGATATCCTGCAATATTATCTGCCTGCTTTTTCCATTGATTATTCAACACGGTACCTTCCGTCACCAGTTCGTTCCACGTTTCCGCTGATGGCCTGTTCTCCATTGCCCATATATTATTTCCTTCACACTGATCCCCTTCAGTTGGAAAACAACAGTGCCACATCAGTGTAATTATATGGCCTTCCTTGTGTTTCCGGATAATTTCTTCAACCATATTCTGACGTACCTGGTCAATGGTCAGATCCAGGAAATACGCGCTATCAGCAGGATCAGACAAATTAGCAGGACCACAATGCTGAAACCTGGCATAATTATCTCCTTTTACAAAAAAACTGAAGTCCGAACCCCATACAACCGGGTATTTGCCTGTTATCCTTTGAACCTCTCCGGTATATTTTGATCCGGTAGTTATATAATTATGCTGTCCGGAGAGTGTATATTTCCCCCGGATGTCATAGAGAAATTTAAGTAATGCTTTAGCTTCCGGCGTAGCATCCGGATTAACCGGTTCAGTCCTGGACTTTGACGATGTACAGGAATTTAAACAGATCCAAAGTGCGGCGGCCATCATGATCAAGGTAGTTTTCATAATATGTAATTAGTTGATTTATAAATAATATGGAACTGAGAACTGAGAACCGAGAACCGAGAACTATTATTACTTTCGTAGTAAGTTACAATTTTATTATTTTTCTGAAATATTTCAGGAAATCTTTTTAACAAAAATGAATGCAATAAAGTTGTCTTTTTTTTCAATTGCCATATTAACTTTAGCCGGATGTGTTAAAACTATGGAAACTGAAACAAAACTGGAGGGGCTCCTTTACTCCGACCATTCCCCGGTTTCAATTGAAATTGCTGATGGAAAGATTAAAAAGATCAGGAAAATAAAAAAGTTATCAGGGGATAACAAAGGCACTTTCATAGCACCCGGATTTATAGACACACAGGTCAATGGCTATGCTGGAGTCTCCTTCTCTTTAAGCGGGGGAGGATTAACGCTGGATGGTGTGAAGAAAGCTACCCGTGCTTTATGGGAAGCCGGCGTTACAACCTATCTGCCGACACTGACCACAAACAGCCGGGATACTCTTCTGAAGAATTTCACAATTCTGGCAAAAGCTAAGGAAGATCCCGATCTGCATGGCTCAATTGCAGGTTTTCACCTGGAAGGGCCATATATTTCCCCTGAGGATGGCTACCGGGGAGCTCATCCGGATGAATTTGTGAGAAAGCCTGATTGGAATGAATTTATGGAACTGTATGAAGCATCAGGTAAAAACATACTCCAGGTTACCATCGCTCCCGAAATTGAAGGTGCAATGGAATTCATCTCGCGGTGCCAGGAAACAGGAATCCTTGTAGGGCTGGGACATCATAATGCTTCTGCAGGGATTATTAAAGAAGCTGTCGACAGGGGCGCAATCATTGCAACCCATCTGGGAAATGGATGCGCCAATATGATCAACCGACACCTGAATCCGCTTTGGCCTCAATTATCTGATGATCGCCTGATGATCAGCATAATATGCGATGGTTTTCATCTGCGTCCTGAGGAGATTAATGTGTTCTATAAAGTCAAAGGGCCTGAGAAGACCATCATTATTTCAGATGTTACCGGTTATGCAGGACTGGCGCCCGGCGAATACATTACCTCTACAGGTGATACAGTCGAACTTACTCCTGAAGGCATGATAATTTTCCCCGCACAAAATGTTTTATACGGCTCTGCATCACCTATAACTAAAGGAGTGGGACATATCATGGAGGTTACGGGATGCAACCTGAGGCAGGCAATCCGCATGTCCGCAACAAATCCTGCAGCTCTTTACGGCCTTAAAGATCGCGGGAAAATCAAGCCCGGACTGAGGGCGGACCTGATTCTGTTTTCTTTGAATAATAATAAAATTGAGATATTGAAAACAATTGTTGAAGGCGAAGTCGTTTATGAATCCGAAAAATAATACTTTTGAAAAATGATACATCCAATTAAATCTTTTCAGACAGATAAACTGCAGGTCAGAATTTTTAATGATAAAGCTGAAATGGGCGATGCTTCTGCAGATTTTGTTTCGCGGCATCTTCTGGAAGCAACGACGAAAAATGGTTTTGCGAATATGATCCTCGCAACCGGAACGTCCCAGTTTCCCTTTTTAGAAGCTTTAAAGAAAAAGCATGTCGAGTGGAATAAAATAACCGTTTTTCATCTTGATGAGTATATAGGCCTGTCCGTCCAGCATCCGGCCAGCTTCAGAAAATATCTTAAAGAACGAATACTTGATTCAGTAAAACCCGGACAAATTTATTTCCTGAACGGCGATGCTCCGGATATCGAAGCAGAAATTAGAAATTATGAAAAACTCTTAAAGAGTCATCCTGTGGATATTGCATGCATAGGGATCGGAGAAAACGGGCATATTGCGTTTAATGATCCTCCGGTGGCTGATTTTAATGATCCGCTCTGGGTGAAAGTAGTTCAGCTTGACGAAGCCTGCCGGAAACAGCAACTTGGTGAAGGATGGTTCCCTACATTCGCTGATGTACCGGCTGAGGCTCTCAGTCTGACTATCCCGGCAATTATGAGAAGCAAAGTGATAAGCTGCGTGGTCCCTGATGAACGCAAATCAACTGCAGTATATAACACTCTCTACAGTGAAATTTCCACTGCCTGCCCGGCTTCTATCCTGCGAAAACATCCTGATGCAGTTCTATTCCTGGACAAGCCCGCAGCCATAAAAATCCCACAGTAACCACTGGTTGTCAGCCAGGAAACACATAAATATCATAGTAACCCCTGGTTGTCAACCAGGAGACATTCAAAATACTTCAATGATAACACTAACTCGAAAGTTTGCATACATACTTATTTTCCTCCTTTCATCTCTGTTTTCGGAGGCACAGAATGTCCCATTACAAACCAGCCCGGATACAGACCAGTCAAATAATATCCGTAATTACCTGATGGAGGCAGCAGCGGAAATTTCAGATAATGCACTTTCTGGCATTAATTCATTGGACTATTGGAAGAGAATCAGAACCCGGCGTTACAATGAATTTATGGAAAGCATGGGTTTAAATTATATGCCGGTGAATGGCCCCAGGCCTGATCTGAACGTACATATTACCGGTACAATCAAGCAAAAAGGTTATCATATTGAAAAGCTTTATTATGAGTCGCTTCCCGGCCTGTATGTCACGGCTAACCTGTATATCCCGGATAAAATCAGGAAACCGGTCCCGGCTATTTTGTATGTCTGCGGCCACGGGGAGAACCAGAAAGTTTATTACCAGGAGTATCCCAGGAAATATGCGCAACTGGGTTTCGTTTGCCTCCTCATTGAAACTATACAACTGGGAGAAGTACGGGGTGAGCACCATGGCTGTTACAACAAAGGTTTATTCAACTGGTACAGCCGCGGTTATACACCGGCAGGTGTGGAACTCTGGAATGCAATCAGGGCTCTTGACCTGCTAGCTGCCAGGCCTGAGGTTGATCCGGAAAGGATGGGTGTGACAGGAACATCTGGTGGAGGTGCACAAGCATGGTTTATTGCTGCAGCAGACACGCGGGTAAGGGCAGCAGCACCATCTGCCGGGGCAACAACTTTAAAGGCTCATATACTGACCAGAAGCGTGGATCATCATTGCGATTGTATGATGCCTGTAAATTTATTTTGTCGCGATTTTCATGATATTGGCGCCCTGATTGCCCCAAGACCTCTTCTGATAATCCAGAACGACCGTGATCCCTTAAACCAGATTGAAGGAGTCAGGGAATTATACGCAGCAATTAAAAATATTTATGGTCTGTATGGATTGCCGCGGGATATTAATCTCGCAGAAGCCCAGGGAGGACATTCTTCTACGCCTATCTCACGGGAAAAAACTTTCTCCTTTTTCATAAAGAATTTGATGGGAAAAGAATTATCTCTGGAAGAAATCGGAGATTCAGATCGTTCCCCTGAAGTCCAGCTGACGGCTGAAGAGTTAAAGGTATATGTGGATAAGATGCCAGAAAACAACCGCATCCAAACCATACAGGATTCTTTTATTCAGCTTGCGGAAACTCCAGGTATTGAAAATAAAAATCACTTAATTGCATTCCGGGATTCAGTAATTGATTTCCTGAACGGTAAAACTTTTAATCATTTTCCGGAAGATAAGTGCTCGTTGGATCCTAAGAAGGTATTTCGAACAAGTGATAACGAAAAATTTGGAAATGAGATTTACAGTTTTGTACCGGAAGAAGGCTGGCGTTTAAAAATTGATATTCACTGGAGAAACAATCCGGATACAGTACATCCCCTGATGATTGTCCTGCGGAATCCCAACGAAAAAAGTTATGAGTCTGAGAGTTTTATTGAAGGCCTGAATGATGAATGGAATATAGCTTTCCTGGACGTAAGGGGGGTGGGAGAGTCCGGGTGGTCTCCTGATCAGCAATGGCATATACGGCGTGCATCTGCATGGACTGGCAGGACAATTGCATCTATGCAGGTATATGATGTTTTGAGATGTATCGAATTTTGCAGAACACTTAAGGGTGTAGATCCGGATAAAATCGGTATTTCTGCCAGGGACGGTATGGGTGTTGTTGCTCTTTATACCGCTTTGCTTGACGGGAACTGTAATACGGTCCTGCTGCAAAATCCTCCTGAAAGCCAGGATCTGCCTTCCAGTCCGGATGGAAGGGGAGATGCCACCGAAATGCTTAATTGTCTCAGGATTACCGATGTATGCCAGATACCTGCCTTAATACCTTACACAAATATCACATTCAAAGGTATCATTCCTTTTTCCTATCAATGGTCAGAAAAAACACGGAAAGACCTTGGTTTTTCAGGATTTGCCAGAATTACTGAAAATTAAATTTAGATCCTGTGGTACTTTCGAAATATCAGCCTCACTAACCTGTACCCTGTACCCTGTACCCTGTACCT
>JBGPAO010000163.1:0-7607 GCA_041480755.1 Bacteroidia bacterium | reverse complement strand
GTACCTTCTCTTTAGTTTCCTTTTGTGCAGTTTTGATAATTCCTACTGTAGAAACTGTAATATTTGGTTTTTCTAATTGAAGGACAACTGAAGCACAATTGAAGCGCTACTGAATTATCCACTTATTATATTTTATAACTTGCGGATTTCAAAATATGAGTACTTCATTTAGATTCAACAAACCTTACATCATCCGCCTTGCAGTTACAGCCGCCCTTGGCGGACTATTGTTCGGATATGATATTGCAGTTATTTCAGGAACCATACCATTTATTACAAAGGTATTTTCTCTTACTGATTGGTGGAAAGGATTTGTTGTGAGTGGTTTGTATATAGGTTGTATGATTGGTGCGGCACTGGCAGGTAAAATGGGTGAAACTTATGGCAGGAAAAAAATGCTGATTGTATCTGCCATTCTTTTTGCCATTTCATCCCTGGGTTCAGGATTGGCCAATAATCTTTTTTCATTTTTCACTTTCCGTTTAATCGGAGGTCTGGGTGTGGGAGCTGCAGCTATGTTATCCCCGATGTATATTGCTGAGATAACGCCTGCTATTATCCGTGGCAGATATGTTGCCATAAACCAGTTTACTATAGTTATCGGGATACTTGGAGCATACTTCGTGAATTATCTCCTTCTTCCAACAGGCGAAAATGCATGGCGGTGGATGTTTATCGCAGAGGTTGTCCCATCTGTATTGTTCTTCATTTCTATGTTCATGGTGCCAGAAACTCCAAGATGGCTAGCTAAAAACAACCAGTACCAGAAGGCTGAATTTGTTTTGAATAAAATCGGGGATGCAGAGTTCGCAAATAAAACTATTACAGATATCAAATCAACACTCAACAACGAAAATAAAGGAACTCTGAGATTACTTTTTACCCGATCCATGAGACTGGTGCTTGTAATTGGAGTAGTTCTTGCTTTTTTTCAGCAGTGGAGCGGAATTAATGTCATTTTCTTTTACGCACCGGATATTTTTGCCCAGACAGGTGCGGGTGTTGAATCACAACTTTTCCAGACCGTCATCGTCGGTGCCATGAATGTAATCTTTACTATTGTTGCAATGTGGCTGGTTGAAAAACTGGGGCGGAAAAAACTACTGCTGATAAGCTCTGCTGGAATGGCAATCAGTTATATAATTATCGGGATCCTGTTCTATTCAAATAATATATCAGGATATATCCTCCTGATCTTTTCACTGGTAGCAGTAGCATCATACTCCACAGGACTTGCACCGGTGACGTGGGTTATTCTATCTGAGATTTTCCCAAACCGTATCAGGGGGCAGGGAATGGCGATAGCCACCCTGAGCCTGTGGATAGGTACATTTACACTTACCCTGACGTTTCCTGCATTAATGGCCGCCTTTAAAGGTTCCTTTACATTCTGGCTGTATGCTTTAATTTGTATCCTGGGATTTATTTTTATTCTCCTTAAACTGCCGGAAACCAAAGGAAAAACGCTGGAAGAACTTGAGAAACAGCTGATTAAATAGAAAATACTTCTTCAATGAAAACATATATCGACCTGAGCCACACTATAAAGCACGGTATGATCACATACGAGGGATTACCCGGACCGGTAATTTCTGACTTTCTCAGCCGCAAAAGATCACGTGAAAGATATGATCCCGGTACAGAATTTCATATTGCTCTTATTGAAATGGTATCAAATACAGGGACTTATATGGATACCCCTTTTCACAGGTATGAGGGCGGCCGGGACCTGGCAGACTTGCAGCTTGAACAGCTGGTGGACCTTGAAGCCGTCACAATCAAGGCAAATTATCCCCCATATAAAGCAATTGATAAATCAATTTTCAATGGTTATGATCTGAAAGGAAAAGCAGTTCTTGTTTATACCGGTTTTGATCAGAACTGGGGAACGGATAAATATTTCCATAACCCTCCTTTCCTTACAAAAGAAGCAGCAGAATATATTGCCAGCCAGTCTCCTGTTCTGGTTGGTATTGATACTTATAATATTGATGATACCGATGATATGTCCAGACCGGTACATACTATTCTGCTCGGAAAAGATATCCTGATTATCGAACACATGTGCAATCTCCGTGAACTCCCGGAAAAGGGTTATGGGTTCACAGCCGTCCCTCAAAAAATCAGGGGAGTCGGATCATTTCCGGTTCGGGCCTTCGCCACCTTGTAGACTTTTATTAAGATTCTCTTCAAATAAATCATTTCCTCACCAGAACTTGTTTCATCTTTAAGCAGAATTTATTAGATTTATTTTTTAATGCTTGATTATTTCTTTTTTCTGATTTATTTCGATTTTCGGTCTTTCGGATTTCGTTTTTTTCACATATTATGTAGATCAAACTTATTTATTTTCAATAACTAATCAATTACAAATCAACATGAATAGAAAAATAAAGATGGGCATGGTCGGTGGAGGTCCTGGTTCTTTCATCGGTATTGTCCACATCAACGGAGCCGTCCTTGACGGCCAGATTGAACTTGTTTGCGGGGCATTCAGCTCTGATCCGAAAAAATCAAAGATCACAGGAGAAAAATATTATCTCACTCCTGAACGTGCATATGGTTCATATCAGGAAATGATCGAAAAAGAAAAAAAGCTTCCTGATGGAGTAAGGATGGATTTTCTATGTATTGCAACACCTAATCATGTACACTATGACCCGGCCAGACTGGCACTTGAAAATGGATTTCATGTTGTATGCGATAAACCTCTGACCCATAAAACTGAGGATGCTGAAAAACTTGTTAAACTGGTTGAAAAGACCGGCCTTATATTCGCTGTAACTCATACTTATACAGGCTACCCGATGGTTAAGGAGGCCAGGAAAATAGTTCACGACGGGGAACTTGGAAAAATTCAGAAAATAGTTGTGGAATATCCCCAGGGCTGGCTGACCAGACCACTTGAAAAATCTGATAACGTTCAGGCAATATGGCGGACTGATCCTGCCAGATCAGGAAAAGTTGGAAGTATGGGAGATATTGGAACACATGCCCTTAACCTGGCAGAGTATATATCAGGACTGAAAGTGACAGAACTATGCGCCGACCTGTCTATTTTTGTTCCGGGAAGAAGGCTGGACGATGACGGCAATGTAATTGTTCACTATAATAATGGAGCAAAGGGCATCCTGTTTGCAAGTCAGATCGCTGCAGGAGAAGAAAATGATCTTAATATCCGGATATACGGTGAAAAGGGTGGACTAAAATGGCATCAAATGGAACCTAATACTCTGACTATAAATTTGTTAGACAAGCCTATAGAAGTGAGAAGAACAGGTAATTCATACATGTCAGCTATAGCAAAATACAATACAAGAGTGCCAGCCGGACACCCGGAAGGATATATAGAAGCCTTTGCAAATATTTACCGTAACGTGGCAACCTGTATCCAGCACCGCCTGGCAGGTACAAAACCACCGGCTGAAGCCCTCGATTTCCCGACAGTTTATGATGGACTTCGTGGAATGAAATTTATCGATGCACTTGTTGAATCGAATAAAAGTGATCGGAAATGGACAACTTTGGTGGAATGAGGGAATGTTGGTAAGATATTTGCATTATTCAAGTATTCCATTATTCCATTATTCCAATCTTAAACCTCTGATTTAAAAACATTAAACAAAGAATAAAAACGTAAATTTAAATCGATAACATTAATTCTTCTACCATGTCTCGACCAGTAACTTTATTCACCGGACAATGGGCTGATCTGCCCCTGGAAACTGTATGTAAGAAAGCTGTGGAGTTTGGATACGACGGCCTTGAGCTGGCATGCTGGGGCGACCACTTTGAAGTGGATAAGGCTGATGAAAAATATTGTAAAGCAAAACGGGCCCTGCTTGATAAATATAAACTGAAGGTCTTTGCTATTTCCACCCACCTGGTAGGCCAGGCGGTATGTGATAATATTGATGACCGTCATAAAGGCATACTCCCAGCTTATATCTGGGGTGATGGTGATCCGGAAGGAGTGCGTCAGCGTGCAGCTGACGAGATAACCAAAACTGCCTGGGCAGCCAAATGCTTCGGCGTGGACGTGGTTAACGGATTTACCGGAAGTTCCATATGGCATTTGGTTTATTCATTTCCTCCGGTTTCCATGGAAATGATCGATAAAGGGTATGAAGACTTTGCCAGACGGTGGACGCCGATACTCGATGAATTTTCCAAAGCAGGTGTCAGGTTTGCACTTGAAGTTCACCCGACCGAGATTGCATTTGATATTGTATCCGCTGAAAGAGCTTTGAAAGCTGTAAATAATCATCCTGCGTTTGGTTTTAACTATGATCCAAGTCATTTTGGTTACCAGGGAGTGGATTATATCGAATTTATTTACTATTTCTGCGACCGGATATTCCATGTTCATATTAAAGATGCGAAATGGTCTGTTTCACCCGCTCACGCAGGAGTTTTTGGCGGACATATATCATTTGGTGACCGCCGTCGTTACTGGGATTTTGTCAGTCCCGGAAGAGGTGACACCGATTTTGAAGAAATCATACGCTCACTGAACCGTATCAATTATCGGGGACCACTGTCAGTCGAGTGGGAAGACAGCGGGATGGACCGGGAACACGGTGCCCGTGAAGCCTGCCAGTTTGTGAAAGATCTGGATTTTGAACCGTCAAAGCAGGCCTTTGACGACGCGTTCCAAAAGTTATAGACTTATTATGAATGGCTTCAGAAAAAAATAAAATATGGAATCAATAATCAAGACTTTGAAAAAACTCAAAGTCATCCCTGTTATTGCTATTGAAGATACCGAAAAAGCCCTGCTTCTTGCTGATGCATTAATTGAGGGTGGTTTGCCCCTGGCTGAGATCACTTTCAGAACCCCAGTGGCAGCCAAAGTTATTTCGGTTCTGACCAGGAAAAGACCCGAATTACTGGTAGCCGCCGGTACCATACTCACAATCGATCAGCTTAAACAGGCCCGTGACTATGGTGCTCTGTTCGGTGTAGCTCCGGGCACAGATACCAAAGTGATTGAAGAAGCCATTAAGATAGGATTCCCCTTTATTCCGGGAGTTATGACTCCCAGTGAAATTTCTCTATGTCTTAATTACAAACTCAAACTCCTGAAAATTTTCCCGGCAGGATCGCTTGGCGGACCAAATTATATTAAAAGCATAATCGGCCCGTTTGCCCATACAGGTATTATGTTCTCGCCCACCGGTGGAATAAATAAGGAAAATTTCAAAAGCTATCTTGAAATCACGCAGGTAATCGCCGTGGGAGGTACATGGCTGGCATCAAAGGATGATATCAGTGCCGGAAACTGGAGCAAGATCAAAAATAATTGCCTCGAAATAAACAATTAATTAATCATGCATATCTTGAAAAAGTTCGTTGCGGCATCTATCTTCTTAATAATCCCATTACACGCAATTCCACAGTCTTCCATACAAATCTTAAAGGATTCTGTTGTCATTGCCAATTCCTTTCTTAAGCGGACTTTGACAATAAATGATGAGGGAATTTATACTTCCGGGTTCATTAACCATAATACTAAAACTGATTATTCCAGGAAAGGTTCAGAAGAATTCAGGGTAATAATCAATGGCCATGAAATCACGGGGAAAACTCTCTTCAGATATTTTTCCATGGAAAGTGTTTCAGATTTCTCTGTAAAAGATGGTTATAGAAGTGCCAGGATCAGCTGCAAAGGTATTGACTCAGAATGGTCCCGGGGATTATCAATACAACTGGAATACAGAATTTATAATTACCTGCCCGTCATCAGGAAATTTGTCAGTTTCAGGAATAATTCATTGGCTGATGTCACTATAACCAACCTGGATGTGGAAAGCCTTAACCTGATCCCTTCCTCACAATACCTGACAAATGTATATTCCAATTATGGTACAAACCTGATGAGAATTCCCTATTCCGGTGATTATTATGACCCGGCATTGCTGGTTTATAATGAAATCTCCCGTGAAGGTTTTATCCTTGGCAATGAAGCTCCGGCAGTCCTGAAAAAAACCAATATTTATCCCTCCGGTGAAAAAATCACCATTGGTATGAAATACCTTACGGAGCCTTATCCTTTTAAAAAATTGGTGACTCCCGGTGAAAGTTTTACCAGTCCGGGTGTTTTTATCTGTTTTTTTAATGGCCCAAAATGGCAGGATGCATTTGAAGGCAATTTTGCGAGTTTTGTAAGGAATTATTTGGATATCAGATTGTTTGAGAGAGACCAGTATCCCCTGTTTTACTATTGTACATGGAATCCGTTCAGGACTGAAATTAATTCAGGACTTATCAGGCAACTTGCGGATGCCCTGGAAGGAACCGGTGTGGATGTGCTGATCATCGATGATGGATGGGAGGATTGTTATGGCGACTGGAATTCCCATCCTGTAAAATTCCCTGAAGGAATTGAAAAAACCTGTGAGTATATCCGTTCCAGAGGGATCAAGCCGGGATTGTGGTTCTCAATTGGCACCATCGAAAAGACAAGCCGGATATTCAAGGCTCATC
Source organism: Bacteroidia bacterium (assembly GCA_041480755.1). GTDB lineage: Bacteria > Bacteroidota > Bacteroidia > Bacteroidales > SM23-62 > LJUQ01. Next base: position 1,121 of record JBGPAO010000163.1, on the reverse strand, counting down.
CTGATTGGGCTATAACCGATAAAGAAGGAAATCCTGTGGATCTCCATTCACCCGGATGGAGAGATCTCGTGACTATGTCGATGGGATCACCCTGGTTTGATTACATGCTGGAAAAAATAAGCTATTATATCAGGTCTTGCCAGCTTGGATATGTGAAAGTTGATCTTACGGTTTCTCAGTCTGCTTATATTATGGATCCTGATTTTTCAGGTGATTATTCTTTCCAGGGTAAATCATATCCTGACCATGAAAGCTCTTATTATGCGATCATGGAAAGGACGATTGAAATGCTTGATATTTTGCATGAGAATTTTCCTGATGTCATTATCGATTGCACTTTCGAAGTCTGGGGCAGGTACAATATATCTGATTATTCATTGCTACAGCATTCAGATGTTTCATGGCTGACCAATTATGAATCTGATCCACCGGAAGGGCCGATCTCCATCCGACAGGTTGTTGATGAAAGGGCCCGGGTTATACCAACAGCAACTATGCTGGTCGGAAACCAGTTGATGCTTTCTGATAATAATGAATTCGCATACCATTCAGTTGCATCTTCTGTGCAGTTGTTATGTGGTGATGTTCGGAATATAACACCGGAGCAAAAGAGCTGGTATAAAAAATGGTCGGACTGGTTTCAGGAGATGGAAAACAAATATCAGTATACACGTTTTTATCAGAAATCAGATGCCTCTGATAAGGCAACTTTTTCTAACTGGGATGCATGTTTTAAATTCAATCCTGAAAAAGATGGTGGCATCCTGTTCTTTTACAGGAACAACTCACCAAATGAAACAATGATATTCAGAGTCCATTGTGTAAATAACGGGACAAAATACAGAGTCTATAATCCTGATAATCAAAATAAAATAGGCGTTTTCACCGGGAGGGAATTAATTGAGAAAGGTCTCCCGGTCAAAATTGAAAAAATCAATTCAGCATTAGTTCTGGGGATTGAAAAAATATAACAATCCAATTCATTTATTTCTGAATTTCAACTTTCTATTTTAAAGAAATCCCCGATTAATTATTTTTCTAACTTTATCTCAAACATAATCGGCCTTATTTTGAAAATTTTTCGGACGTGATTACCAGATTAAATCTTCATTATTATTTCC
>JBGPAO010000162.1:0-7697 GCA_041480755.1 Bacteroidia bacterium | reverse complement strand
TATCAATCAAACCTGAAGTAAACAGATACCCTTCAGCTATCGAAACAGATGAATATCCCTCTCCCAGTCCGGAGATTGTGAATAATAATTCCGGACCGGCTTCAGGCCATTTTTTCATTAGTCCTGTTTCTGTTGATTTATTTGTACGGTCTGCTCCATGAAAACAGGGCCAGTTACAATTCTTTTGGACAGTTGAGACACAACCAGGAGTAAACAGGACGAAATAAAATATTATGCTCAACCAGAAAATTTTACTATTCCTATGGGGTATTTCAGTTATGATTTTTCCATGACCGGAACATACAGCCTGAGGATCTTTATTTTTTACCATTATTTATAATTGATTGTTTATTAATTGCTTATAGATTATGACTGATCATCGGGTTAAATATAAAAAAAATAACTCAACGGACACCCGAAGTCCTCCGTTGAGTTACTTTTAAGAACCAGACGTAAAATTATATCTATGATACCACCTGTCTGAACAGAAACCCTGTCCCGATTTAACGGGACGAGGGATCTCGAAATCGATGACAACTATCCTCGATTTAGTCCCCTTTCCATTTTTTCCATTACATTTGCACCTTCAATTTAAGAGAGGATTTATTTTTGGAAGCGCAGAATATCAGGAATATTGCCATAATTGCACACGTGGATCACGGTAAAACCACGCTGGTAGATCGTATCCTGTACCAGGTGAAACTGTTCAGGGAAAACCAGAGGGTTGGGGATCTTATCCTTGATTCTACCGATCTTGAACGGGAGAGGGGCATTACCATACTTTCCAAGAATGTTTCTGTAAGGTATAAAGGAGTTAAGATCAATATTATTGATACTCCCGGTCATTCTGATTTCGGCGGTGAGGTGGAGCGTGTTCTGAATATGGCTGATGGGGTGCTTTTGCTGGTTGATGCTTTCGAAGGACCGATGCCGCAAACCCGTTTTGTTTTGCAGAAAGCACTGGAGTTAAATCTCAAGCCCGTAGTGGTTATAAATAAAGTTGATAAGCCCAATTGCAAACCTGATGAAGTGCATGAGGAGATATTTGAATTGATGTACAGCCTGGATGCAACGGAAGAACAGCTTAATTTCCCGACAATATATGGTTCTTCAAAGCAAGGCTGGATGTCTTCTGACTGGAAAAAGCCGACTACCGATGTAAGTTGGCTGCTGGATATAATCCTTGAACATATTCCTGCTCCCAAATCCAATCCGGGATCTTTACAGATGCAGATCAGTTCGCTTGATTATTCCTCCTATATCGGACGGATTGCTGTAGGCCGCATAAGTCGTGGCAGTTTACAGGCGGGTACGCCTGTTGCCCTTATCAGACGAGATGGAGTGACTACCCGCAGCCAGTTGAAAGAAGTGTACGTGTTTGAAGGGTTGGGAAAAGAGAAAATAAAAACTCCTGTACATTCCGGTGAGATAGTTGCAATCCTTGGACCTGAAGATTTTGATATAGGAGATACAATTACTGATATTGAAAATGCTGAGGCACTTCCACGAATACACGTGGATGAGCCCACGATGAGCATGCTGTTTACGATCAATGATTCACCATTTTCTGGTAAAGATGGTATTTATGTAACATCACGCCATATACGGGAACGCCTTTACCTGGAGACAGAAAAAAACCTTGCTCTCAGAGTTGAAGAAACAGGATCTCCCGACAAACTTCAGATTTATGGGCGGGGAATTCTTCATCTTTCCATTTTAGTCGAAACCATGCGCCGTGAGGGATATGAATTTCAGTTAGGACAGCCTAAAGTACTGATTAAGGAAATCGCTGGTGTCAAAAGTGAACCGGTTGAGACACTCACAGTCCAGGTACCTGAGCCATTTTCGGGTAAGGTAATTGAACATGTTAGCCGCCGGAAAGGAGAATTCCTTGCTATGAACAATAAAGGGGACCGGGTAGTTCTCGAGTTCAATATACCATCACGAGGACTGATCGGTCTGACCAATGCCATCCTCACCTCAACAGAAGGCGAAGCTGTTATTGCACACAGGTTTAAATCGTATGAACCCTGGAAGGGTGAAATAACAAACCGTCGAAATGGTGTTCTTATAGCAATGGAAACAGGGATAACATCAGCCTACTCTTTAGATAAGCTGAAGGACAGGGGAATATTTTTTGTAAATCCAAACGAAGAAGTCTATGCCGGCCAGGTGATCGGAGAATGCACCCGCCAGGATGATATTGTTGTCAACATCGCAAAAACAAAGAAGCTTACAAACATGCGTGCATCGACAGCCGATGATAAAATTATCCTGCAGCCCTCTGTCAAATTCTCCCTCGAAGAATCGATGGAATATATAGCAGATGACGAATATCTCGAAGTCACCCCAAAGTCAATGCACATGCGCAAAATCATCCTGAATGAAGTAAAGCGCAAAGTGAGCAAAAAAGCAACATCTTAGCTCTATGTTCTTTGCACCATGCTCCATGCCCCATGCTTCTTTATAATCCCCTGAGTACTATTTGATCTTTCAAATAATAAACCCTAAATTTATTAATCCAAACTAATTCTTTTTTCAATGACTATATGGTCAGCTGAAATAAAAGAACTTGAGAAACTTTATGAATCTTTCAAAGATCAGTTACCTGATCTGGAGAAAGAACTGGATCAGTTGTTTAAAACCGAAGATGCAAATGTTGCCCTGCTTTATTCAAGAAGATGTCTTGAAGTTATTATAACCGATCTGTGTGAAATTGAACTAAAAAGACCCCGCAAAACCGAACCGCTTAAAGGCATTATTGATAAGCTTCGCCATGAAGATAAGGTGCCTTCACATATCATTGTCTCCATGCTGAACCTGAACAGTTTATCAACTTTCGGTACCCATCCCAAAGAATTCGATCACAGGCAGGTAAAACCAGTCCTCATTGACCTTACAACAATTATTGAATGGTATCTTAAATATAAAAAGATAGACTTTATCGGTACGTTAGAAGAAAAAGAGAAACAGGAAAGTAAAGTGCCTTATGATATTAAAGAACAAAGTGATAAACAAGGTGAAGGATTAATCAGAGTAAGATCAACCAACTCAAAAATATGGAAAATCATCTCATATATCAGTATCCTGGTTATTGTGACGTTAATTGTGATTTTTGCAATAGGCGACAGGAAGAAGGGAAAAGATCTTTCAGGGATAGAAAAATCCATAGCAGTCCTTCCTTTCGAGAACTGGAGCCAGACAGAAGAATTTGCATACCTTGGTGATGCCATATCAAATGAAATCAGTACCCATTTAGCAAATATTCAAGGATTTCATGTTTTATCCTTCTCCTCTACCTCGAGATTTAAAGGTTCAGAAATGCTATCCATACAACAAATAGGCAGGCAACTGCACGCAAACTTTATTATTGAAGGAAGCGTAGAACGACAGGATCAGGATGTCAGTATCAATGTTCAGGTGATTCAGGCAGCAAATGACTATCATATATGGGCTGAGGAGTTTAAAGGACAATGGAAAGATATTTTTACATTACGGGCAAGCATAACCAAAAAAATTGCCGCTGAATTGGAGACAATCCTTTCTCCTGATGAAATCAAAAAGATTGAAAATGAACCTACACAGGATCTGGAAGCTTATGATTATTATCTGTTAGGCCGCCATTCCTGGAACCAGCGCTCAGTGGAAGAAATATTAAAAGCCAAATCATTTTTCGAGAAAGCCATCGAAGCCGATCCAGAATTTGCTCTGGCCTATGCCGGATTAGCTCAGTTATATTGCCTGCTTCCTATGTATGTTTCATGGCAGCCAGGCGATGCATATCCCAGGGCAATGACACTGGCATTAAAAGCACTTGAGCTTGACAGCACTCTTGCTGAAGCCTATACTGCAATCGGCGGGGTAAAATACAGCTATTACTGGGAGTTTTCAGGTCCAATAAGGGATTTTCAACATGCCATTAAATTGAATCCAAATCACTCCACAGCCTACCAATGGTATTCGGATCTTTTATTTTATGCAGGCCATTTTCATGAGGCTGTTGAAATTGATAAAATAGCTCTTCAGATTGATCCATTATCACCCGCCATTAATAGTCTCTATGGATTGCACTTGTATTACGATAATCAGAAAGATTCAGCCATATCACATCTTCAGCAAATGATCAGCAACAATCCTGAACTTGGTATTTTTCACTGGGCACTGGGAATGATTTATTGCCTTGAAAGCGAATACAATAAATCTGCTCAGGAACTCCAATTGTCGGTAAATTATTCAGGAGGAACATTTTATTATATGGCAATGCTGGGGGTAGCTTATGGGAAGTTAGGCAGACTGGATGAAGTTCAGGAACTCCTTGATACTATTGAAGTCCGGACCACCGATGCATATACTTCATATTTCCCAAAAGCAATGTTACTTTCAGAGCTTGGTAGAAAAGAAGAAGCACTTAGTTGTCTCCAGAAGGCTTATGAAGAAAGAATGGAACTCTTACGCACACTCAAATATGTTGATCGGTTCTCCTTTTCAAATTTGCGTTCCGATCCAGGATTTGTGCATATGGTTGACCAGGTTTGGGAGAAGGGAGAATAGCACTTATCAATTGAAATTGTCATTAACTTTGCTGTTTAATAAGAACCTGGATTTTATTACTTACCCGATAATTGGCTGTCAAATCGTACTATACCTGAGTTTTCAATTTGATATCTTGTAGAAAAAATGTTAAATCCGGAACAAAGACTGTACAGAAGTGCTTACCTTCTAAGTTTGTTTACCATCTTTTATAATGTGATCGAAGGATTAGTGTCCATGATCTTAGGTTATGAAGATGAAACACTCAGTTTATTTGGATTTGGGGCAGACAGTTTTATTGAAGTAATGTCCGGAATTGGTATTGCTATTATGTTATCGCGTATTAAGGCTAATCCGGACAGTCCTAAAAGCAAGTTCGAGGTAACTGCTTTAAAAATAACCGGCACGGCATTTTTTCTTCTTTCGGCGGGTCTGCTTGCAGGCATTATTCTTAACATTATCAACCATCATAAACCTGAAACGACGCGCTGGGGTATCATAATATCATTGGTTTCAATCGCAGTAATGGTCTGGCTTATGACTGCAAAAAAAAGTGTCGGCAAAAAACTACATTCTGATCCTATTATTGCTGATGCTAATTGTACAAAAGTGTGTGTATATATGTCTATAGTTCTTCTTCTATCGAGTCTTATCTATGAATTTACCGGCTTTGCTTATGCAGATGTAATTGGTGCTGCAGGCCTTATTTACTTTTCTTTGTCTGAAGGTAAAGAATCCTTTGAAAAAGCCAGCGGGAAGGATTGCAGTCACTGTTAAATGCAGCCCTGATTTACTCCGGCCTTCTTACAATGTCTGTTTTTCTGTTGATAAAGCTTATAACAAAATGTGGAATAATTGGTAAAAGCACAACAGTTAATTTATTCATCAATCCCGGAATACATACTGCCCGGTTTTTAAAAAGTGCCCTGATACCTGCATTTGCAATTATACCGGGTTTTTTCATTATCCCCAGTTTTATCAATAATTTAGTTTTATACTTACTTGCATCATATAATGCTGTATCGACTGCTCCTGGCATAAGACATGTCACATTTATTCCATGAAAATTCATTTCAGTCCTGAGAGCACGCGTGAAATGACGCAGGTAAGCTTTTGTTGGTCCGTAAAGTGAAATACCAGGATAGGGCATTACTGCACTGATTGATGAAACATTCAGTATAAATCCTTTTTTCCGCTTGATCATCTGTTCCCCAAAAAGCCTGCATAACAGGGTCGGGGTTAAAGTATGAAGTGTAATCATTGATTTCACCCGGGAATAATCGATCCTCGCAGCCTCTCCAAAAATAAACATTCCTGCATCGTTAATCAGAACTTCTATTTCAAGATTTTCCCCGTCGCAAAAGTCATAAACCTGCTGAGCGGAATTTTCCTTTGCCAGGTCAATATTTATTATAACTACTATGATCCCATATTCCTGTTCAAGTTTATTTTTCAGATTCTCAAGTTGTGCCGGCTGGTTGCTGACTGCCACAACAGAATAACCTTTTTTTGCCAGTAATTCCGCAAATTGCCAGCCTATGCCTGAAGAAGCATCGGTGACCAGAGCATATTTGAATGCGGCAGCTCGTATCGTTCTGTTACGCAGGGTGATGGGACCAAGTTTAAATGGAGTAAAAAGAGTACCTCCTGTTGAGATCATATTTGATACGGTAACAATTTCAAATTCCTGTGCAATTGAGCATTTTTATTTACAGAGCTGATCATATACATAAACATGAAGTGCTACATCATCCCATTTTATTTTCTGATCTTTAAAAGTTTCAAGCATTTTTGGGCAATCAGAATATAGCTCTTCAAAATTCTTAGAATAGCTTCCTTTCTTAACCTCAAATGCTTTCTCGCCTCCTTTGACAAAAAGATAGGCTCTATCCTCACCGCCTGTTAATTGAAGTCCGCCTACATTTATACCACCTGTTTGCTTATTTGGTTCTGCAAATACTTTTATTATATTGTCAAAACCCGGATTTAATAGTTGAAGCAGTCTGCGTGTGTCAGTTTTTTTGGGTGTCAGGGCAGTTTCAAAAATTAAATAATTGCGATTTACTATTTCATTGAAATCACTATGGACCATTTCTTTTATTGAACTGCTTGCCTCTGAAACCATGAATAGTTTCATTAAACCTGATGTTTTTATTTGCATGGAAATAACCTGTTCCGGTGCAAATTTGGCTTTTTCACCATTCTCCAGTTTAACTGAGATTTTAGAAAATCCATTATTGACATACATTCCGCCTGCGAATTTACCTTGAATCTCCTCACCCGATTCAAGTTTCAGAATGCACTCGTTATTGTAAAATGTTGAAATGCCGTCACCTTCGACCGCTTCAACAAAACCCTGGCTAAAAGCATTGGTTGTCACCAGTAATGCATATATAGCCAGACCGGTAATTAATCTTTTTTTCATAAAAATTGTTTTTTCGTTTAGAAAATCGTATCCGGAAAATGTCTATTATCAATTCTTAGAGCTTTTTGAAAATCATAATTTATTTTTATTTCATTTAATTCAGTTTTTGCCTCCAGGGAAGGTCCGTATAGAATTTCACAATTAAAATTCCTGTTCAGACTGGAAGCGACTATTTCTCTGAAATGATCAATATTGTTCTTCTGTAAATCTATTATCTGATCTGCAATGGAATTGGTTTTTGCATTGAATATTGCTGCATCTATTAAGGGAAATACTGGTTGCTGGATCTTTCCGATCATTGTGGAAAATAATGTAATACTCTGAACTTTATCAACTTTCTTCCCATAATAGCTTACATATGAAGTAGCACAGGATGTTAATATAAGAGTACAGATGGTAAAATAACCGATCTTGAATAATTTGATTCTCATAATAGCTCAAATTAAAGGGTCAAAAATTAATGACAACTCCATTTGTATGTTCCCCCAGGTTAAACGATGGATTAAATATATCTTTCTGCGCAGCATGTCTTAATATTAGGCTTCCGGTAAATACTATAGGAATTCCAATAATCGTCAAAACCATCCCGGCAATTGTCCTGTAATTAGCCCGACGAAGGGAAATGTTTAATTGTTCTTCATTAAGTTCATTTATATCAGTGACACCAAACTGATTAGTGTACCATTGTGCATTTGAATTGAGTGCGATGAAAACAGATAACAGGATTAAGAGTTTTTTCATT
>JBGPAO010000161.1:0-7714 GCA_041480755.1 Bacteroidia bacterium | reverse complement strand
TGCCTGGTCAATAAAAGTGCCTACAACAAATCCCAGCACTCCCCCAAGTGGGCCTGCCATGGCCCATCCAAGACCACCACCTATCCATTTACCAAAATTTCCCATAAACTAAAATAGTTCTCGGTTCTGTAGCCTCCGACTCTAAGTCGGAGGTTGACAGGTTTTCAGTTTAGAGTTTAGAGTTTAGAGTTTGGTTTTAATACCTTGGTTACCAGCCAGGTCAATCAATTTATTATGCAGGGCTATTACCTGAGGAATTAAAAGTTCTGATTCATCATTAAGTATGACAGCATCAGCAAGACTGATTCTTTCCTGTTCAGTCATTTGTTTACTGATCCTGCTTAAAACTTCTTCCCTCGTTGTGTGATCCCTTGCCATAACCCTTTTTATTCGCATTTCCTCCGGGGCTGAAACTGTAATGTTAAAATCCAGCAGTTTATAAGCTCCTGATTCGAAAAGTATTGCAGCCTCTTCAATTATATAAAAATGCTCTGACATCTTGTTCGCCCATCCGATAAAATCTTTTCTGACAGATGGATGGACAAGACTATTAACGGATCTGAGAGCATCACTATTATTGAAAATAATCCTCGCTAAATTTTCTTTATTAATTTTTCCTTTAATAACAACGGATGGGCCAAAGAGTTTAGTAAGTTCCTGTTTGATCCCGGGATCTGTTTCCATCAACCTTTTCGCGTGAAAATCAGCATAATATATCGGGATACCCAAAACTTCAAATATCCTGCATACCATTGTCTTCCCACTGCCTATCCCGCCTGTTATACCGACCTTCAACATTTATTTCTCAATAATATATTCCACGCTTTTTGGAGAAAAATTAGTAACTTGCACATATTCAGGCACTTTAATGAGTTTTATAGCCAGTTTATTGCCTATACTGCTTTCTTTAGCTGAATAATCAAGAACTGCCATAAACATATGCTCGTTTACTTTTTTATAATCACTGAGACCAACTCTGTAAGTTATTTCAATGTTTGCCGGAAACGTTCTCAAAAACAAGCTATCCGGCATATTTATGACCTTAATTGGTATTTCAATGGATTCTTCCGTAAATTTTTCAACCGGTATATTTATAACCACCTCTTTTAAGGAGTAGGCCAACTTATCGATTGACGCCAGATCCAATTCCAGTGTAATATTTTTCCTCAGACCTGTTAATTTTTCAGATTTTGTCTTGATACTGGTAAGTGTATCGATAATGCTTTTAGGACCTGAAACAATTACAGAGTCGGGAGTTATCTTCAATTTACCAACCTGCATATATTGCCTTTCAAATTCCAGATCAAGGTCCAGCTTTATTGCCAGTTTTTTAGCATACCTCTCGCTTAGCTGAACCATTAAAGTATCCGGGAAAACAGATTTTATCCTTATTTCTGAGGTAAGTTGCTGCTGCAATTTCTCAACTATAAGATTGGTGACAAGGTACAGAACTATGGGGCTTTCCCCCGGTACGCTTTGAAGTGAAAAGGAATTAACATCCAGTGCCAGCGGAGACAGTCTTGACTGCATTTTTAATCTTAATAACGTAAAGCCTCTTGACTGAACGTCCAGGTCCAGACGATCCGTTACATCATTAATCAATACCAGTTCCCCAGGTATTCTGGTGTATCTAAGCGGATATGATAGTATTGTATCATAATCCTTGTTCAGTACTGTCAGAAACCAGAAAAGAATGGAAAGCAACAGAAAAAAGAAGAATATGATTAATCTTTTGTTTAAAGTTAATAATCTTCTTCCCTGCTTCTTCATCAGCTTTTCCTGCAGGAATGATTTTCCAGGTCTGTTAGCCGGATTCTCTGCTTTAGGATCCAATGTAAGTCTCAGATTTAAAATCTAAAAAACAGGTGCTATTTCTGAGCACTGAGATCGGAGTTATCTTTCAAAACAGCACTTTTATCTATTTTTACCAGAACTTTATCAGCGATTTCAACAGTCAAGGTGTTATCTTTGACATCGGTTATTTTGCCATAAATACCACCTGTTGTTACTACCTTGTCTCCTTTCTGCAAACTTTCCCTGTATGTTTTTAATTCCTTCTGACGCTTCATCTGTGGACGAATCATAAAAAAATAAAAAACCACGATAATCAGTAAAAGGAAAACAAAAGATGGAATCGGACTCTGATTTTGCCCCTGAGGCATCAGAAAAATAAAAGCAAAAATTGTGTTCATTATAATTTCAATTTATGTTAAGAGATCATTAAATAATCCGCAAATTAATATCATTTTTCAGTTTCTACTTCAGCAGTTATATATAATACAATATATTGATCACTGGTATTTGTCCTGACTGTAATAGATTTATTTTGTTTGCCTTCTCTTCCCGAACTGTCGAAAATGACTTCAAGTGTACCCTTATTGCCCGGTGACACAGGTTCTTTGCTCCATTTTGGCACCGTACAACCGCAACTTGCAGATGCATCCAATACCAAAAGGTTCGAATTGCCCGTGTTAGTAAAAGTGAAATTTGTCCCTACAACCTCCCCCTGAATAATTTTACCAAAATCGTGTATTGTTTTTGAAAATGTTATCTCAGGAATGCTATCCCTTGTTTCAAGAATGACATTGTTATTTCCGGAAGAGTCCTTCTTTTCCTTTTCTGAAGCACATGAAACCTGCAATAATAATACACCTATTATAATTATCCACCGCATAGTTACTATAAGTTACGCAAAGTAACAAGAATTTTTGCTCATACACAAAGACTTTCATGGTTCATCTATCTGCTCACCTATCAGGCCTCTGCCAAGTTTTTTTATTTTTTTTTCAGATTTCAGCTTTTTGAATACATTATCGAGTATACCATTGATAAACTGGCTGCTTTTTCTGGTACTGAAAATTTTAGATATCTCTATATATTCATTCATTGTTACCTTTACAGGTATTGTACCAAATTCAACAACCTCTGTTATAGCCATTTGCATAATCAGATTATCAGTGAAAGCTATTCTTTCCAATTCCCAGTTCCTGGCGGATTCTTTAATAAATATTTTATTTTCCGATTCTTTGATAATGGTCCTTCTCAACAATGTGATGGCAAAATCCTTATCGGCAGGATCATTAAACATTGGCAGCAGTTCATTGTTTTTATCGCTTTCCCTGAATCCCCTGAATGTTTTAATTATCATCCTGAAGATAAAATCCACATCATCTATCCAATAAATATTCTGTTCCTCCAGGTTGGCGTACAGGTCTTCATAATTCATCAGTAAATCAGTGATTATTTTGATTACCAGTTTCTTATCCTCATTATATGTACCTGGAGGGCAATTCAAATATTCTTTATAAAAATCAGTTTCCAAAAGCCACTTATATAACTTTTTAACCACTTCCAAATAAGGATTCCAGCTCAATTTATTCTTTTCTATGAATTTTCGCAGTTTATTATTCTGTTCAAGCTGGAGGATGAATTTATTATCTATAAACTTTGTTGTTGGATTAAGGTCACTGGTATCAGCCAGTTTCTTGTGCCTTGCCATTTCGATCTTGGACTCAGTATAATCCCTCAAATCAAGCATAAGAAGCATCAGGTAGTGATACAACTCATAAGATTTCTTAATACTGGATGTAAGGTCTTTTTCTGACTGGATATAGGTTTTTCCGTCAGCTTTAAAGTGAGCATAAAGTATCTGAAGTACTTTAATCCGAAGTAGCCGTCTGCTGAACATATTTTATAAAGAACCCTAAAATAGTAGTCGTTTTGCACAGTAAATAAAGAAATAATTCTGCATTTTCTCAAATATTTTTTTATTTTTGAATTTTAAAACCCTAATTTTCAACTAAATTCTTAAATGATGGAGGAAGGAATAGAAAAAAATGAAGTGGTTGCCAGAACAGATAGAGAGGAAATTTTTTCAAAAGCTGTAAGAGCCGGAAAAAGAACTTATTTTTTTGATGTTAAAGCAACCAGGAGAAACGATTATTACCTTACATTAACAGAGAGTAAAAAGCGTTTCAACAGAGACGGAAGATTCTATTTTGAGAAACACAAGATTTTTCTTTATAAGGAAGATTTTGATAAATTCTGGGAAGGACTTTCCGAAGCTATTGAGTTTATTAAGAACGCCAAGCCCGAATTAATTGACTATCCGGAACCTGCCTCAGATAAGGATCTTGATGAAGAATCTCATACTGAGGATTCTGCTTCTGAAGAAGGAACAAATAAAGAAGCTGATGAGGAAAATGAAGAAATGCAGGAAAGCATTTCAGGCAAATTTTCAGATGTTGAATTTGAAGATCTGGAGGATAAAAAAGAAAAATCAAAATAGTTTTTTTCTTTGGTTTTTCAGAAACTCATCAATTTCATATTTTGAGAGCTCCTTAACATTGGTTACGATAAAATTAGATTTAAGGAAGTTCCCATAAAGGTTGCATTCCTTTAAAGATTCCCTGAAAATTTCTTTTATTGGTACCTCTAAAGGTATCATAACCAATAAAGTTGCATAGTTGGCTGTAAAGGATATTTTTTCAATCTCTCCCTTATGTTTCTGAAGTACCATTTCAACTTCATTCTGGACTATTTTTCTGTTTAAATCAGAAAACTCTTTCCCTTCTTTCAGGAGCAAAACAACAAAATATCTAAGCTTTGTTCCTTTACCGCCTAAACCGGTGGAGATAAAAACCCTGTTTTCATCCAGAAGCCTGCTTTCCAGAAGCATACGGCTTTCCTGTAAAGCCAGAATAGCCCATTCTTTCAAGACATTTTGAGATGATCTTATATATTTTTCAATAGTCCTGTATGCTTCAACATTTTCAATTGATGCAAGCTCGGCAAACCTTGTCATCCTTGTTTTTTCAGGCAATGTGGGATCAAAAATATCTTCCTTGTTTTTCAATACTGTTTCCTGGTCAAGATTTTCCTTCACATTCTTAGAAATTTCAAAATACTGCATTTGAAGGTCAATATCTATTTTCTCTTCCAGGATATTGAAATTTCCTGGAGAATTGCCCAGAAGCTCTCTTATTTTATCATATATATTCTCATTCTCCATTCTCTCTCCCTGCTCAAATACGATTTTAAAATAATTTTATTAATTAATTCTGCTTTTTGTTAATTTTAACAAAAGTTAAGATTTCTTCAACAAATAAACAATAATTATGGAAATCATTAATAATATCAAAAAGCGGGCAGATGAACTGATTGCCCGCGGATACGATACCGATGCCGGTAAATATATAAGCAAAGGGTACAGTATATTTGAAAAAGACATGGGTAAGTTTATAGGTTATACAGCTTTATACTTCCTGATCACCGCCGCCTCCAGTTGTATTCCTTTTGGTCCGGTTTTTCTCACCGGCCCTCTGACTGCGGGCTTTTTTATCGTTGCAAGAAAAATAAATAAAAACGAACCTTATGATTTCGGTGCTTTCTGGAAAGGTTTTGATTTTTTTGTGCCCCTGATGTTATATACCCTTATCAGTTCTATTCTGGGAGCCCTTGCGCTCTTTGCGCTTATTATTCCAGGCATCTATCTTTTTGTAGGATGGACTTTTGCTATTCCATTCATAATTTTCGGTAAAATGGAATTCTGGGATTCAATGGAAATCAGCCGCAAACTGGTAACAAAAAAATGGTGGAATATTTTCGGTTTTCTCCTTCTTCTGTTGCTGATCAATTTTGCCGGAGCTCTGGTATTCTTTGTAGGACTACTGTTCACAATACCTATCACTTACTGTGCGTTATATGCTGCATTTGAAGATATCGTTGGAACAGAATAAATTATGACTGATTATTTGCTTGCCATACTGGGCGGTATAATGATTATAGTAGGAATACTGGGTTGTTTACTTCCTGTCTTACCCGGTCCCCCGCTAAGTTTTGCAGGTCTCCTGCTTTTGCATTTTACCAGGTTTGCTGATTTCAGCACCACATTTCTTATAACATGGGGTTGTGTAACAATACTTGTAACAGTACTTGATTATGTGGTTCCAATATGGGGAACCAAAAAATTCGGAGGATCAAAATACGGAATGTGGGGAGCCGGAATAGGACTGGTTGTCGGTATTTTCTTTCTTCCACCTATTGGTATTATTGTCGGGCCATTTGCCGGTGCTGTAATTGGTGAAGCAATTAAAGGGAAAAATGCCACCAGTTCATTCAGGGCAGGACTTGGATCATTTCTGGGTTTTCTGGCTGGCGTTGGTATTAAGCTGGCAGCCTCAATTGTGATGACCTTCTATTATATAAAAGAATTAGTCGTATGATAAAGTTATAAGATCATCTTAATCCGACTTCCGATTTGATTCATAGCCTTTCCTCAAATGTGCTTTCACAACAACCAGGGATCTTCCCGCAATTACATATTTATTGCATTCCTTTATTGCCAGTTCCTCCTGTTCTTCGGTTTCCATTTCAACAAAACCGTATCCTTTTGAACGGCCTGAATATTTATCAGTAACTATTTTAATACTGATTATTTTACCGTATTTACTAAACAATTCTGCAATTTCGTTCTCCCTGATGGCATAAGGAATATTACCAACATAAACTGTCATTTTGAAAGTGTCGGTTAATAATCACTACACAAGTTATGATTTATTACAAACAAAGTCAATACCCTGTATATAAAAACAGGTCAGGATCCCAATGTGGCAACCATTACAGCCTTAATAGTATGAACGCGGTTTTCAGCCTGATCGAAGATAATTGATGCTTCTGATTCAAAGACCTCATCTGTAACTTCCATTGCTTCAAGCCCGAATTTTTTGAAAATATTTTCACCAACCCTTGTTTCCCTGTTATGGAATGAGGGGAGGCAATGTAAAAACTTAACCAACGGATTTCCAGTGAGTTCCAGTAGCTTTTTATTAATCTGATATGGTTTCAGTAAGTCAATTCGTTTTTCCCAGACATCTTCAGGCTCTCCCATCGACACCCATACATCAGTATAAAGAAAGTCAACGCTTTTTACAGCCTTTTCAATGTTATCCGTAATCAATAGTCTGGCACCTGTTTCAGATGCGATCTTCTGTGCCTTCTTTACCAGATCAGCGGATGGCTGCAATTCTTTTGGAGCAGCAGCCCTGAAATCCATTCCCATTTTAGCTGCACCCACCAGAAGGGAATTTCCCATATTGTTCCTGGCATCACCAGAGTAACAGAAACTTATTTCATTCAGAGGTTTTGCTGAATGTTCCTTCATTGTCATCAAATCTGCAAGTACCTGTGTCGGATGAAATTCATCTGTCAAACCATTCCAGACAGGAACACCGGCAAATTCAGCAAGGATTTCGACTAATTCCTGACTGAAACCACGGTATTCAATTCCATCATACATCCTTCCCAGTACACGCGCAGTGTCTTTCATCGATTCCTTACTTCCTATCTGGGTCCCTGATGGTCCAAGGTAACTCACATTTGCACCCTGATCATAAGCAGCTACCTCAAAAGCACATCTTGTTCTTGTTGAGGTTTTTTCAAAGATAAGTGCAATGTTTTTTCCCTGAAGACTTTTTTGTTCAGTTCCTGAATATTTTGCTCGTTTCAGGTCTGATGACAGATCCAAAAGGAATTTTATTTCTACCGGAGTAAAATCAAGAAGTTTCAGGAAACTCCGGTTTCTTAAATTTACTGGCATAGCTCTTATGGTTTAATTATATTATTATGTAAAGATATTTTTTCCGCAGATGTAATACAAACACTAAAATAATTACAATAATTGTTAAAGGGCTATCTTGTTATATTGCTAATATGT